>CALFYU010000683.1 GCA_937952455.1 uncultured Planctomycetaceae bacterium | reverse complement strand
GACTGACCAGACGCGCCGCCTTTGGTAGCGAGGAGGTGGTGATTTGATTGTCCATGCGCGCGGTCTGTCTCGGTGGGATGTGCGTTTTCGGACTGTTGTTGGCCGGACCGTCATGGTCGGACGATGAGACGGCGGGGGAGTCGAAATCGACACTCCCCAGCGAAGCGCCGCTGACCGTCGAACAATTGGCCAAGATCGCTAACAAGTCGGTCGTGGAAATCACGGTCACCGGGCGGCAGGGGGACCGGATCGCGCTCGGGTCGGGATTTATCATTCAATCTGACGGTTTGATCGCCACGAACTTGCACGTCATTGCCGAAGCGCGGCCGATCACCGTCAAGACGTCCAGCGGCGATAAATATCCAGTCCAAGCCGTGCATGCGTCGGATGCGAAACTGGACTTGGCCCTGCTGAAGATTGATGCCCAAGAATTGCCGGCGCTGCCATTGGGCGACTCCGATGCGGTGGAAAATGGTCAGTCGGTCATCGCGTTGGGAAATCCATTCGGACTGAATAACAGCGTGGTGAGCGGCGTGATTTCTGGAACGCGCGAGATCGACAGTCGCGACATGCTGCAACTAGCGATCCCCATCGAAACGGGAAACAGCGGCGGGCCGCTGCTCGATATGCGCGGGCAGGTGCTCGGCCTACTGACGATGAAAGCGCAATACACGGCGAATCTGGGGTTCGCCATGCCGGTCAACGCGCTGAAGAAACTCATCGAATCTCCCAACCCGGTGCCGATCGAACGTTGGCTGACCATTGGGGCACTCGATCCGCAAGAATGGACGCCGCACTTGGGCGCCACTTGGCGGCAGCGGTCGGGCCGGTTGACCGTCGAAGGGACGGGGAGCGGGTTTGGCGGGCGGTCATTTTGCCTGAACACGGTCAAAGTCCCCGAACGGCCGTATGAATTGGCTGTGACCGTTCGCCTGAATGACGAAACCGGGGCGGCCGGACTGGTGTTTCACGCGGACGGGGGCAACCGGCACTACGGCTTCTATCCCAGCGGCGCACGCCTGCGGCTGACGCGGTTCGACAGACCGGACGTGCTCTCCTGGACCATTCTCAAACAGCAGTACACGCCGCACTACCGCGCGGGGGATTGGAATACGCTGAAAGTCCGCTTTGAGGAACAGCGGATGCTGTTCTATGTGAACGACGAGTTGGTATTCGAATCGGACGATCGCGGGCTGACGTCGGGTCAGGTCGGTTTGGCCAAGTTTCGTGACACCGAGGCGGAGTTTAAGAATTTTCAACTCGCCAAGGAGATCCCCAAGACGACAATCGATCCACAACTCGTTTCGCGGATCGAGGGGATTGTCGGCGAAATTGGAACATCTGGCCCGCCGCCGAAACCGCTGGTCGATACGTTGACGCCCGACGGCTCAGCCGGGGTGACGGTCCTCCGCACGCGTGCGGAGCGGCTGGAAAAACAGGCGGCTCAGCTGCGAAAACTTGCGGCGGAAATCCACCAGCAAGCGACGATTGCCGAGTTGGTCAAGACATTGGCGGTAGAAGAATCAGAGATCGACCTGTTGCAGGCCGCGCTCCTGGTGGCGCGGCTCGACAACGACGAGGTCGACCCGGCGCTCTATCAAAAAGAGGTCGATCGCATGGCCCGCGGCATCCGGGAGGGGTTGGCCGACGACGCGACCGAAGCGGACAAACTGGCGGCGCTCAACACAGCACTGTTCGCCGATCTGGGCTATCATGGCAGCCGCACGAACTATTACCACAAGTCCAACAGCTACTTGAACGAGGTGATCGACGACCGCGAAGGGTTGCCAATCTCGCTATCGGTCCTCTACATGGAATTGGCTCGCCGTGTCGGCTTGAACGTGGTCGGCGTGGGACTGCCGGGACATTTCATCGTGCGACACGAGCCGCAGGAAGGGGAATCGCAACTGATCGATCCGTTCCACGGTGGCAAATTGCTCACCCGAGAAGCGGCGGCCGAAATTGTTCGCTCGCATCGCAATATTCCGCTCACCGAAGACCATTTGAAAGCTTCGACGAAACAGGAGATCATCGTCCGCATGCTGTCGAACCTGTTGGGACTGGCGCAAGAGGAGCAAGATCCCGAAGGGATGTTGCGGTACGTAACGGCGATTGTCGAGATCGATACACAGGCCGCGCAGTCCCGCTGGATTCGTGCCGTGCTCCGGTTTCAGACAGAGCGACGCGAAGCGGCAGCCGAGGATGCGGATTGGTTATTGGAGCACCGCCCCGAAGGAATCAACTTGCAGCGGGTCGAAGAACTGCGCGGCATTCTTGACCAACCCCGTTGAGCAAAGTAGGGTGCGTCGCGACGCACGCTACGACAATTGCAGCAATGCACGAGGAGTCGTGAAGTACATGTTGCCAGGAATCAAACAATTTGACATGACGGGCCGTGCGGCCATCGTAACCGGTGGATCCAAAGGGTTGGGGACGGCGATGGCGGCCGGATTGGCCAGTTGCGGTGCGGACGTGCTGCTGACTAGCCGGCATGCCGAGGAGGCAGAAGCGGCGGCGGCGGAGATCGCCGGGGACTTCGGCCATCGCGCAATCGGGATGGCCGCCGACGTCACCAACCCGGGCGACGTGGAAGCGATGGTCGATCGCGCGCTCAAGGAGTTCGGCAAGATCGACATTCTGATCAACAATGCCGGCATCAACATTCGCGGTCCGATCGATGGGTTGACCTACGAAGAGTTCCGTCAGGTGCAGCAGATCAACGTCGACGGCGTGTGGTTGTGCTCCAAAGCGGTCACCCCGCACATGAAGAAACAGAAATACGGACGGATCATCAATTTGTCGAGCACGCTTGGTCTGGTCGGTTTGGCGAACCGTACACCGTATGCGACCAGCAAGGGCGCGGTCGCGCAGATGACGCGGGCGCTGGGCCTGGAACTGGCGCCGCACGGCATCAACGTCAACGCGATTTGCCCCGGCCCATTCTTAACACCGATGAACGTTCCCATCGCCGAAACGAAGGAGGCGAAGGAATCGATCGTCGGAGCAACCGCCTGTCAGCGGTGGGGCGAGCTGCGTGAGATTCAAGGCGCGGCGATCTTCCTCGCCAGCGATGCCGCTAGTTATATGGTGGGGAGTATGTTGGTTGTTGATGGGGGGTGGACGGCTAAGTAGTAGGCGGTAGGTAGAGGGCAGTAGGCAGAAAAGAGTGGTCGGTGGCCAGTGGTCGGTGGCCAGAAAAATGTTGGAATACGACGGCCGGACAACTTGGGCCTGCCATCCCTACGGTCTACGGACTAAAGCCTACAGTCTCTTTCCTCAAGCCTGTTGCCTCACGCCTCAAGCCTAATGGGGGAGACCTTCGGTCGGGCGTGTGCGGGGTCGGGAGACCCGCGCACAACATGGGTCGGGAGACCTGCGCACATCAAGCAATCCTACAGTCTAAGGTCTAAAGCCTAAAGTCTCTTTCCTCAAGCCTCAAGCCTTCTATCAAAACGGCAGCGGTTGGCCGATGCGTTCGGTGTTGGCGAGGTCAAAGAGCTTGGCGGCCAGGGCGACGTCTTCGATTGCCAGTCCGGTTGATTTGAACAGCGTGACGCTTTCGTTCTGCGGCCGGCCGGTGTTGCGGCTGGTGACGATTCCTGAGAGTTCGTGGATCAATGGCCAATCGATGGCGTGTTCGGTGAGTGCTTCGCTGAAATCCCCCGCTTCCAACTGGCATTGAGCGATGCTGTCGCAGGCGATGACGTCGGCGCGGCGGACTGTCGTGACGTCGATTTCGGCTTTTTGTAAGAAATTGGAACCGATGACGTTGAGATGCGTCCCTTCGTCCAGCACGCGGCCGTCGAATACGGGGGCCGAACTGGTTGTCGCGGTAATCACGATGTCCTTCTCCGTGGCAGCCGTATCCGGAGCATGGACCGGCTCGACTTCGGTATTGCACAGTTCAGACATCTCATCGGCGAATTTCCGGCGGTTATCATCGTTGCGGCTGTAAACTTCAACGTATTCGATGTTGCGGACCTGGCACACCGCTTTCAATTGCGTGCGGGCCTGCTTGCCCGTGCCGAAGACGCCCACGATTTTCGAATCGGGCCGCGCCATATAGCCGGTGGCGACGCCGCTGGTCGCGCCGGTGCGGAGTTGGCCGAGATAGTCCGCCTCGATGAGCGCCAGCAATTCGCCCCGTTCGATGGAGTAGAGTCCCACGAGAAATCCGGCGTAGCCGGGCCGGGTGGAATAGTTTTTCCAGCCGGCGACGCCGAGATACTCTGCCGTGGCGGACATCGTGTGCAGAAAGTACGGACCCGGGGCGTGAGCCCGTGCGCGGGGGACGTTCACAGCCGTCCCCTCGGCCAGCGCCACGAACGCCTTTTCGACGACTTCAATGGCCGTTTCCATATCCAGCAGGTCGCGGACTTCGTCTTCAGTGATGTACAGTGCCGGCATACCGATTCTTTCTCGATCGTGTGACAAACGAAGTTTCGCTTTTTCCGTAATCCAATTGCGCCGAGCACGCTACCTACGAGCCTATCAATTCCGCAATCGCTGCATAGTCCGACTTAAGAGATTCATACAATTTGCCATACATCGGATAGGCACGATTGTACGCGGCTTTGGACTTGCGATCGGGAGCAGTCTTGCTGGTGACTTTGATGGCGGCGCCGCAGGCCTCGACAACGTCCTTGTATGCACCCGTGCCGGCGGCCGCCAACAAGGCGACGCCGTAAGCCGGGCCTTCCTCGGCGTTGATTGTGACGACTGGATTGCCGTAGATGTCCGCCTGCATTTGCCGCCAGAATCCGCTGCGTGCCCCACCGCCGGAGAGGCGGATTTCTTTGACGGGAATATTCATGCCGGTGATGATTTCCAGGCAGTCCCGCATCGCGTAGGTGGCTCCCTCCATCACGGAGCGAATCAAATGCGGTTTTCCGTGCCGCAGCGAGAGGCCGATCCAGGCACCGCGCGCGTGCGGATCGGCATGCGGGGTTCGCTCGCCCGTCAAATAGGGGAGAAAGTAGAGTCCTTCACATCCCGGCGGTGCCTCGGCAGCCTGGGCGGTCAGCAATTCATAGGGATCGATTTTCTTACGACGGGCCGCTGCGACTTCGGCGTCGCCCAGATGATTGCGATACCATTGAAAGCTGCCGGCGGCGGACAATACGACCCCCATCACGTGCCACTTGCCGCGGACGGCGTGGCAGAACGTATGCACACGGCCTTGCGGATCGATCTGTACTTCGTCGCTGTGGGCAAACACGACGCCGCTGGTTCCCATCGTGGCGGAAATCACGCCGCGACGGACGATGCCGTTGCCGATCGCCCCGGCAGCCTGATCCCCGCCTCCGCCGACAACGGGTACCCCTTCGGAGAGGCCGAGTTCCTTGGCGGCGATCTTCGACAGTTTGCCGCTGACTTCTTCGGACTCATAGACGGCTGGCAATAACTCCGGCGAAATATCCAACTTATCCAGAAGGGGCTTGCACCACCGGCGGTGCTTGACGTCCAGCAGCAGCGTCCCCGACGCATCGCTGACTTCGGTGGCGAATTCGCCGGTGAGCCGAAAACGGATGAAGTCCTTGGGCAACAGCACCTGCACGGTGCGGGCATAGTTGCGGATTTCGTGCTCACGGAGCCAGAGAATCTTGGGAGCGGTGAATCCCGTCAGCGCGGGATTCGCGACGAGATTGATCAATTTCTTGCGGCCGCCCGCTTTCGATTCGATCTCGGCGCACTGCGCCGCGGTCCGCTGATCGTTCCAAAGGATGGCCGGGCGAATCACATTTTTGTCGCGGTCCAAAAACACGCTGCCGTGCATTTGTCCGCTCAGGCCGATGCCGGCGACGTCGGCCGGTTTGATCTTGCCCATTTTGAGCACTTGTTTGACGCTACGAACGACGCCTTGCCACCAGTCGGCCGGTTGTTGTTCCGACCACCCCGGTTTGGGGCTGGAGAGCGGATACTCGGCCGTGGCGGAGGCGACGATTTCACCGCTCTCACGCATGGCGAGCGATTTCGTCCCACTGGTGCCTACGTCGATGCCGAGATAAATTCCCATGGCTGTGAATCCTGCATGCCCTGCGTTGCGCTACAAAAAACCGAGAGGTGCCGCGAGCGATTCTGCAGCATCGGCGGCGAATTGTCCAGCAACAACGCGGTTTCTCGACAATATGCAAATCACGGGTGACGGGTTGGCCGTCGTGGAGACGTTTCCCAACCTCAAGCTCTTATGACTCGGTCGCACGCGGATTGCTGATGCCGACGTTGAAACGTTGCCGACGGCGCCGGACGGCGTGTTCGAACGTTGATTCTCCCCGTTTGGTCCGCATGATGGGGTCGCCGCGCAGGACGGCAAGCCGTCGGTTTGGGACTTGTGATTTCATCCCCGATAATCCGTGTTTGATCCCTGTTCATCTGTGGCGAAATAAAGGCGGCCGCTTTGGCTGCGCCGTGTTGGACGCGGCCTACTTGATTGTTGTAAGATGTGGGCGTATCAATTCTTCATCCCTAGACGTGCCGCCTGTCCACGATGTGCGATCTACGAATCCAGCCGCCGCATTCAACGCGCCGCATACCGTAGCGCCGCACAGACTCCCGAATCCACGCCGCCGTACATGTCACCGCAGAATCCACAACTGCTGTACTTTCTAGCTCTTGCCGCGATTCCGGTGATCTTGCATTTTTTGTTGCGGGCCAAACCGAAGAAGTTGCTGTTTCCGGCACTTCGTTTGATTCAGCGGCAGCGGCGGGCCAATCGGCGACGGATGCGGCTGCGGCATTTGTTGTTGATGCTGCTGCGTATCGCGGTGATTGTGCTGATCGTGATCGGCCTGGCGCGGCCCACGGTCCCTTCGACCGACTACACGCCAACGATCCGGGAGATCGCGACGACCCTCGTGATTCTCGCCGCGGCGGCGGGTGCGTATTGGGGTATGCTTCGTTTTTGGCGGCGCAAGCGATTGCCGCCTTATGAAATGGCGCAACGTCGATCGTATTTACGGGGCGGGGTCGGTGTGGCGACCTTGCTGTTGTTTTTGCTGTTGGTGGTTTGGCCCTTTCAGCGGCGGATCTCGGCGGCGATATCGCAACCGACGATCCAACAGGCGGATAAGCTTCCCGTGGCGGCGGTATTTTTGTTCGACGGCAGCTTGAGTATGGACTTCAAGTTTGAGAACAAGACGCGGCTGCAGCGCGCGGCGGAGATTGCGACGGAACATTTGACAAATTTGCCCGGCATGAGCCGCGTGGCGGTGTGCGATACGGCATCCAACGACCCGGTCCGTTTCAGCCCCGATCGTTCCATCGCGCAAACGCAAATCAACGAGCTAAAAACGTCGCCTGTCTCGGCAATGTTCAACGACCGCATTCGCGCGGCGGTCGATTTGCAGGTGGACGACATTAGCCGTGCGCCGGGAGCCGCAGGCGACGGAGAAAAGCCGGAAGATCAATTCGTGCGGGAGTTGTACATCTTCACCGACTTGGCGCAACATGCCTGGCAGCCGGAGGGGGCGCGGATGTTACAAAATGAGTTGGAGCGACTACCGTCGCTGGGGGTCTACCTGATCGACGTGGGAGTCGAAGACCCGGTGAACACCAGCCTGACCGACCTGCAACTCTCCAGCCAAGCGATTCCACAAGGGGGCGTGGTGACGGTCGATGCGGCAGTGACCGGGACCGGAAATAACGGCGACGTCAAGACGGTGGATATTTCCATCCAAAGCGCAACGGGGGAACGGATCGACCAAGGGAGCCGCGACGTGGAACTGGCCCCCACGCCAACCCGCGCAAGGTTTACGCTGAGCGGCTTGACGGGACCCGTCGTCCAGGGGGAGGTGCGGTTGGAGACGGACGACTCGCTCTCCTTCGATGACGTTTTGTACTTCACCCTCGAAGTCCAGCCCCCCAAGGAAGTGCTGATCGTTTCGGATAACTACGCAACCAAAGCCAATTTTTTCCGCACCGCCTTGTCTCCGCCGGAACTGGAGGAATTGGGCGATTCGCCGTACCGGACGACGGTGATCGACACCGCGCAATTCGCATCGGCCGATTTGAGCCGAATCGACGTCGTCTGTTGGCTAGACGTGGGCCGGCCGGGATTCAACGATTGGCGGGCCTTGCAGCGGTTTTTGGAAGGAGGGGGAGGGGGCGTCCTATTTTTGGGACCAAATGTGGATCCCGCCGCTTACCTGGAATCGACCGCTCAGGAGATTCTCCCGGCAGATTTGCTGGCGCGGCGGCCGTTTGAAGACGCGGAGCAATTTGAGTTGCGCCACCTCACGCACCCGCTGTTGCGGGCATTTGCGGAATGGGACACCAGTGAATTGGCGAGCGTGAACGTGACGCGTCATTGGCGGACCGAACCGGCCGACGACGCGACAGTGATCGTGCCCTATACCGATTCGCGGGAGACGCCGGCGATCGTCGAACGCTTAGTCGGCATGGGCCGCATCGTGATGATCACCACGCCGTTTGATCGCAGCGAGTGGAGCAACCTCGTGACGTCGGTCAACGTCGCCGTTGTGCTCAGCGATCAGTTGGTCCAATACGTCTCACAGAACAGCGACGAACGATATAATTACACCGCCGGGCAAGTTCCCGTCGTGCAGCTCGCGGAGGACTTGGATATTCGTCAACTGCTGGTGCGCAAACCGGATCGCACGCAACCGGCGCGA
Organism: uncultured Planctomycetaceae bacterium; assembly: GCA_937952455.1. Lineage (GTDB taxonomy): Bacteria > Planctomycetota > Planctomycetia > Planctomycetales > Planctomycetaceae > Symmachiella. The sequence goes on along the minus strand of CALFYU010000683.1, from coordinate 8,015 downwards.
GACATCCCGGCGGGGGCCGAGGAAGTGGCGATTGAAGATGCGCGGCTGTTGGGAAATTACCGCTTGTTCCCCCGCAACGCCGAACTGAAATTTGAACGGGGCTTCAGCATGAACGCGGTTGCCTCGGAGAGCAATCTGTCGCGGATGGGGGCCAGTGATCTGGATGCACTCTTCGGCGAGGGCCGGTACGAGGCGGCGCGAGATATCGACAGTCTCACGCGGCAGGTCCGCCAAGGTCGCGTCGGCCGGGAGATCTTTCCTTGGGTGTTGGCGGCGATGATCGGCATCTTTATCGCTGAGCACTTCGTGGCCAACTATTTCTACGATACGGCGGCCGCCGAGGAAACGAATCGCGGCGGATCGTCTGGCGCTCATCAACCGGCTGCGTAGGATCGATTGCACAACTTGATGTTCGACCTCTTTCCCGAAAACCTGCAACCGCGGATTGACCCCATCTGGCCCTGGCCGATTGTGGTGGCGGTCTCGATGGTGCTTTTGGGAATCGTGGTCCGTTCCTATCCTCGGCGAATCGCACATTTGCCCCGCGGGGCACGGTTCTGGTTGTTGGGATTGCGGACCGCCGCCGTGTTGCTGCTGATTTGGGCGATGTTCCGCCCGTCGTTGGTGATCACCGAGACGGATGAGCGGGCCGGCCAATTGGTGATCGTGGACGAGAACTCACGGAGTCTCACCTTGGCCGACGGCCCCGGCGGCCTGACGCGGTGGGAGACGATTCTCAAGACGCTCGAAGACAATCAGGACCTGCTCGACAAAATCAAGGAGAAGGTCGAGGTCGTCCATTTCGAGTTCAACAGCGAGATCACGCAGGTGGAAAAGCCGTCCGCGACCGCCGACGGGGAAATGACTGCAATTGGTTACGCCTTGGATTCGCTGTCGCGCAACCTACAGCCGGAGGTGGTGACCGGCGTGATTCTATTCAGCGACGGGGCGCAACGGGCGCTCCCGCCGTACGATATTGACCCCCGTGCAGCGGTCCGCCAGTTCCGGGCGGCACACAACGCGCCGATTCACACCGTCGGCGTCGGTTCCTCGAGCCTGTCGGAATCGTCGCTGGATCAAATCGCTGAGGATCTAAAGGTCAATCCGACGGTGTTTGAGAAAAACCAGGTATTGGTGGGAGCCAACATCCGCGCCTTGGGGGTCGCCAACCGTGATTTGACCGTCAAGCTCATGGTCGAAGACCCGACTGTCCGCGACCCGGCGAAGAACAATATGAAGCTGGCGGCGCCGGCGCAGAAACTGCGCACCGCGCGCACGCAAGACGTCCTGCCGGTCGAGTTCTCCTGGGTTCCGCAATACGCGGGGGAATATAAGATTTCGATTGAGGTCGAACCACTCGACGGCGAACTGATCACCTCCAACAACGTGCTGACAACATTCGTCACCGTGCTCAAAGGGGGGCTGAGCGTCGCCTATTTCGACATTTGGCGGCCGGAGATGGGCTTTTTGAAAAAGATTGGCCAGTCGCCCGATATTCAGGTCGACTATCAAATGATCCGTTATCGCGGCGAGGAGAATCCGACAAAGATCGACGAGGAGTGGTTTGCACCGGGCAAGTACGACGTCTTTATCATCGGCGACGTCCCCGCCAAAGTGTTCGGCGAAACCAATCTGCGGAAACTGGCGCAAGCCGTCGGCCAAGGTGCCGGATTGATCATGACGGGCGGCTTTCACAGTTTTGGAGCGGGGGGGTATGCCACCACGCCGCTGCAGGACTTGTTGCCGGTGGTGATGTATCCGACGGAGATTCTCAACGACGACGAACTCGACGAGAGCCTGCAGATTGACGCCCCGGTGCAGATGCTGCCCACTACTGAGGGCCGCGGCGATTTTGTGATGCGGATGGGGGACCTCGGCGACGACGCGTCGACATGGGAAAAGCTCCCCAAGCTCGAGGGAGCGACGAAACTCACGCCGAAAAAGTTGGGACTCGCCCGTGTACTGGCGGAGTCGGAGTCACACCAACCGCTGTTAATCGCCCAGGAATACAACCCCGGCCGCGTGATGGCCTTCGCCGGGGACACGACGTATGTGTGGTATTTGGGCGGGTTTGCGAATGAGCATCAGCAGTTTTGGCGGCAGGTGATCCTGTGGCTGGCGAACAAGGACTCGCAGGGGGATGACTCCGTCTGGGTCAAACTCGAGGGCCGTCGTTTTCGTCCCGGGCAGAAGGTGCCGTTTACGTTTGGCGCCCGCGACAACGAAGGAAAGCCGCTCAAGGACGTCGAGTTCACAACGCGGCGGCTCGGTCCCGTTCCGGACGGCAAGCAGATTCCCGTGGCTGCACAACGCAGCGGCGACCTCAATTTTGGGGAGTTCACCGAAACCGCGCTGCCGGGAGAATACCGCGTCGAAGTCAGTGCGGTGCGCAACGGTGAGCCGCTGGGGTACAGCGCCAAAGCGCGGTTTGTGATTTTTGAGCAGGACCTGGAAATGTATAATCCCGCAGCCGATCCCTCCTTGCTGCAGGAGATCTCCTCGATCACACAGGGACGGTTTCTGTTGCCGGAGGACTTTCGCAGCTTCCTGGAGGAGTTGATAGAAAAAGGCGTCAATCGGGAACTGACGCAGAACACCGTCATCTCACTGTGGGACAACTGGATTTTGTTAGTCTGTTTTGTCGGCGTCATGTCGACCGAATGGTTCCTCCGCAAGAAGCGGGGCATGGTCTGACCGGCCGCCGGCGATTGTGTCATAGATTTGTTGGAACGCTCCACCGATGTCGAGTATTTCATTCACCGACGCCGAACACGTGATGCGGCGTGCATTGGAAATTGCCGCTTGGGGCGCCGGGCGTGTGGAGCCGAATCCACAGGTCGGCGCCGTGATCGTCGACGCACAGGGAAAACTCATCGGCGAAGGGCATCACGAACAATTCGGCGGCCCGCACGCGGAAGTCAACGCGATTGCCGCGGCCGGTGAGGCGGCGGCGGGTAAGACTCTGTACGTAACGCTCGAACCCTGTTCGCATCACGGCAAAACCCCTCCTTGTGCCGCTGCGGTGATCGACGCGGGGATTACGAAGGTGGTGATTGCCACGCTTGATCCATCACCGCACTCTGCCGGGCGCGGCTTGGAGCAACTGCGTGCAGCGGGGATCGAGGTCGAAGTTGGTTTACTGGAAGATGAAGCCCGGCAATTGTTGGCACCGTTTCTCAAGCTGCTGATAACCGGGCGGCCGTACGTACATGCCAAGTGGGCCATGACGCTCGACGGCAAGTTGGCGGCGCGGACGGGGCATTCTCAATGGATATCCAGCCCGGAATCGCGGACGATCGTCCACGAATTGCGGGGACGGATGGATGCGGTGATTGTGGGTGCGAAAACGGTGGCGGGCGACGATCCGCTGCTGACGGCGCGTCCGGCCGGGCCGCGAATCGCGACCCGCGTCGTGGTCGACTCGCAAGCAGAGTTGCCGCTCGATTCGCGTCTGGTCGAGACAGTGTCGGAGGCCCCCTTGTTGTTGGCAACACGCCACGACGCGGCTCACCGCCGCGTAACGCAACTGCGCGACGCCGGCGTGGAGGTCGTCCAGTTTGAAGCCCCGGCCGGAACCGGTGTCCCGCTGCCGGCCCTGATGGAGGAATTGGGGCGGCGCCAATTCACGAATGTATTGGTGGAAGGGGGCGGGACGCTGCTGGGATCGCTATTCGATGAACGTCTCGTCGACGAGGTGCACGTGTTCGTCGCCCCCAAGATCGTGGGAGGTTTTTCGGCCGTCACGCCGGTCGGGGGAATTGGATTGGAACAAATCCCCGCCGCGGCCTCGCTGGATTCTCCGTCGATGACACTTGTCGGGGGCGACGTCTATATACACGGCCGCATGCTCGCCGACGATGCTTAAGCGGCGGCAGCATCGCAATTCGCCGCCAGCCGATTAGAATGGGGACTGTCCATTCACTCCGGCCACGCACCCTTCAAAGAATTCCCACGTTCCGATGCCCGTCAAAACCCTTGCGATCGTGCTGACGCTTTTGTGCCTTCCTGCCCGCGATCTTTGGGCGGTGGAGGACTTCGACGTGGTCGTTTATGGTGGAACATCCGCCGCCGTGACGGCCGCTGTGGAAGCACAGCGATCGGGCAAGTCGGTCGTAATCGTCTCGCCGGATACGCATTTGGGGGGGCTGTCCAGCGGCGGGCTGGGGTGGACCGATACCGGGAACAAAGCGGTGATCGGCGGGTTGGCGCGGGAGTTTTACCACCGTGTGTGGAAACACTATCAGTCACCCGCTGCCTGGAGATGGCAACCGCGAGAAGAATACGGCGGCCGCGGCCAGGGAACACCCGCCGTCGACGGCGCGCAGCGCACGATGTGGATTTTTGAACCGCATGTCGCTGAGGCGGTGTTTGAAGAACTCGTCCGGGAACACAATATCCCCGTGCATCGCGACGAATGGCTCGATCGCGAGAAGGGTGTCAAAAAAGACGAGGCGAAGATCACCGCGATCACGACACTCAGCGGCAAGACCTATCGCGGACGGATGTTTATTGACGCCACTTACGAAGGGGACCTGATGGCGGCCGCGGGGGTGGAGTTCACCGTCGGCCGGGAAGCGAAGAGCCAATACGGCGAGCAGTGGAACGGCGTGCAAACCGGAGTCCTGCATCACAAACATCACTTCGGGGCCGTCGAGACGCCCATCAGCCCCTACCGCATCCCGAACGATCCAGCGAGCGGATTGCTGCCGCGGATCAGTTCACAGCCGCCGGGCGAGTATGGGGCAGCGGACAAGAAGATTCAGGCGTATTGCTTTCGGATGTGCCTGACCGATGACCCGCGCAACCGCGTGCCGTTTCCCAAGCCCGATGGTTACGATCCCGCGCAGTATGAACTGCTGATTCGCATCTTCGATGCCGGTTGGCGTGAGACGTTTCAGAAGTTCGACCCGATCCCCAATCACAAGACCGACACCAACAACCACGGCCCGATGAGCACCGACAACATCGGTTACAACTACGACTATCCCGAAGCGACTTACGAGCGCCGTCGCGAAATCATCGCCGAGCATGAGACCTATCAAAAGGGCTGGCTGTACTTCATCGCCCACGATCCCCGCATTCCCAAAGACGTCCAGCAGGAAATGCAGCGTTGGGGGTTGGCGCAGGATGAATTTGTCGACAATGAAAATTGGCCGCATCAGATCTACGTCCGCGAAGCCCGGCGGATGGTGGGGGATTATGTGATTACCGAAAACGAATTGCTCGACAAACCGCCGATTCCCGATTCGGTCGGCATGGGTTCCTACGGTATGGATTCGCACAACGTGCAGCGGTACGTCACCCCGGAGGGCTACGTGCAAAACGAAGGCGACATCGGCCGTTCGACACGGGGGCCGTACCAAATCGCCTACCGTGCGCTGGTGCCCAAACGGGGCCAGTGCGATAACCTGCTCGTCCCGGTTTGCGTTTCCAGTTCGCACATCGCCTTCGGCTCGATCCGCATGGAACCGGTATTCATGATCCTCGGCCAATCGGCCGCCGCTGCAGCGGTAATGGCCATCGATGCGCAATCGCCGGTGCAGGACGTGCCGGCAAAAGAATTGCAGGATCAACTACGAAAACGGGGGCAGATTCTCGAATACTCGAATGAGTAAACAAACGTCAAAGAACGAACGGGCGGCATCGCTGCCGATTGACAGATTACAACCACGAAAGGCACAAAATACACGAAAAGGAAGAATTCCAAGAGTCTAGTTTTCGTGTATTTCGCGTTTTTCGTGGTTACCACTCCGAGGCGAATAACCATGTCATCGAACCTGATCGCCGGCCGTTTTGTGAATCCTGAGCGGGAATGGCGCGGGCAAATTCGGATTGAGGAAGGAACGATTGTTGAGGTCGGCGAGGAGTTGGGGACTCCTGATTTCGATTTCGGTGATACCTCTTATGTCTTCGCCGGGATGTGTGACATTCACATTCACGCCCGCGAAGATGTGAGCGAATCACAGACGTACAAAGAGGACTTTTGCACGGCGGCAGCGGCGGCGATACACGGCGGCGTCGTGCAGGTCGCCGACATGCCGAATAACCCGGTGGCCCCGATTGACGATGACTCCTATCGGGCCAAACAGCGGCATCTAGCGGCGCGGGACGTGCCGATTCAGGTCACGCTCTACGCCGGCATTGGCCCTGGAACGCGACCGTTGTCGTTCCCCGTGCCGTATAAGGCTTATATGGGGCCCAGCGTGGGGGATTTGTTCTTCACGTCGTTGGCTCAATTGGACGAGACGCTCGCACATTACCGCGGACAATGCGTGAGCTTTCACTGTGAGGATCCCGAACTGCTGGAACGGAATAAGTCCGCCGCCACGCATGAGCAGCGGCGACCGGCAGAGTGTGAACTCTCCGCGACGCGGTTTGCGCTGGCGATGATCGAGAAGTATGACTTGCAGGGGAAGTTATGCCATTATTCGGTCGGTGAGGGGCTGCCGCTGATTCGCGCCGCCCGCACGAAAGGGCTTAAGGTGACCTGCGAGGTCACTCCGCACCATTTGTATTACGACACGTCGGACATCACCGACGAGAACCGTGGATGGATGCAGATGAATCCGCCGCTGCGGGACGTGGCTGACCGCAAGGCGATGATCGAGGCGCTGCGGGACGGCACGCTAGATTACCTGGCGAGCGACCATGCGCCGCACACGCTGTAAGAAAACTCAGCCGTTATATCCGGACAGCCGTACTTGGACACGTACGGCGAATTCGCCACGTGGTTGATGGTCGAACAGGGCTTTACAGCTCGGCAGGTGGCCGCGTTTTGCTCAGAAAATCCCGGACGGTTTGTGAATCCGTACACGGCGCCGCTGAAATTCGGCCGCATCGAACCGGGATACACGGCGTCGCTGACGGTGCTCAACCTCGCCGAACCGACGACAATCCGCCGCGCCGACCTGAAAACGAAGTGCGGTTGGTCGCCGTTTGAGGGAGTGACGTTTCCCGGCAGCGTCGAAGCGGTCTATTTGCGCGGTGTGCGCGTGAAGTAATCGCTGACGTTGGGTGCCACTGGCGGCTTGCCCGCCAGTGCCGTGTTACATTGGCGTATCCATGCCGGAGACCGTTGGATACTCCGACAGCAGCACCCAAGCGGGTCACAGCCGCAGAAAGATCTTGTTGCGGTACAGCACATACAAGAACAGCCACACCAGAAAAATTTCGCCGCCGGCCCAAATCGCGGGGTGGAGTTTGTGTTGTCCCCGCTGGAAAATCAACTCAAAAATCGCGGGGAAATCGACGAACTCGCGGACCATGTAAATCGTGATCGCGTTCATGCCGATCACGACGAACGGAAAGGCCAATTTCTTCCAGCCCCAGACGTCGACGAGCAGATACGAAACCGCCAGTGCGATGCAACTCCAGCCCGTGGTGTAGAGCACAAACGAACTGGTCCACAGGTTTTTATTGATCGGAAACCATGGGTTCCACAGCCGGGCCAAGGCGACGCAGGCGACGCCGGCGGCGAACAGTGAGATCGTTTTTTGTTCGCCGACCTTATTGCTCAACTTCAACCAATGCCCCGCCAAGACCCCCGTGAGCACGGTGGCGATTGCCGGGATCGTGGAAAACAGGCCTTCCGGATCGCGGCAGGACACGAGTTCACCCGTGGTGGCGTCTCGGCATTTTACGTATAGCTCACCGGGCAGTACCATTCGATCAATGTATCCGCTTAGCGTGTGTCCGGGCGCCCAGTCGCCGGCGCCGTAGCCGGGGACGGGAATAAATCGCATCGCCGCCCAATAGCCGATCAATATGCCGACGATCCAGATCACCTGTCCACGGATGTTGGTGTTCATGACGATGATCGCGGCGAACATGTAGCTCAGCCCGATGCGGCCTAAGACGCTGGGATAGCGTTGATGTTCAAAATCGAGCAACAACAGGCCGTTGAAGATCGCGCCGAACAGCACCATGGCCAATCCCCGCCGGATGACGCGCGCATGGAGCTTGGATTTGGGAGTGCACGCATCGTGTTGCCGCTGCAGAGAAAGGGGCGCCGCCGA
>CALFYU010000682.1 GCA_937952455.1 uncultured Planctomycetaceae bacterium | reverse complement strand
GCCTTTCCGCGAATCACGTCCGATTCGCCACGCACTGACGAACCTACCCCAAACGGGTGCGCCGGCGCATCTCAATATTCTCGGCGGTGCCCCGCATTGCGAAAACCTTGCCGGCGGGCTGGTGACCGCGACACTGATCTTGCGTCAAAAGCCCATCTTTTGTAAACGTTTTGCTCCGCGCGGAGGTTGTGACATCTTCTTGCGTCGAGAGGGGTTCGCTCAACGCCCATCGCCGCAACCGGCAACGCCGTGTTTGTATTAAATGGATTCAATACAACCAGGCCCCTACCGACCATGAGACTGCTACTGGCCCTCGATTCTCGCCCCAGCAACCAGGCGGCGCTCGGGATTCTCGATCCGCACACGGCCAGCTGGGAGCATTTTGAGATCAAAGAGGTCGCCGAGCCGTTTAAGCGCCGCGGTTTTCGGGGAGCGATTCTGGTCGAGGATCGGCTCTACGTCCTCAGTTCGGCAGCGCTGTATATTTACCGCGCGCAAATCGAACGCGGACATGCACGATTTGATTTGATCCGCACGGTGCGGCGGCCGGAATGGGAGACTGGGGATCGGGCAGCCGCCGATTTGCATCATCTGCTGTTCAGCAAGGACCGCGGTCGGCTGTTCATCGCCAATTCGTTCATGGACTCCGTGGACGAACTGACGCCGAGCGGCGACTTTGTGGCGCACCGTTATCTATGGGACATTTCGCCAGCGGTTGCTGAGACGGCGCTAGAGCGGAATCCTGCCGCCACCGATCTGGTGCACTGCAACCACCTTACCGAACACAACGGACGCATTTACCTCACCTGCGGCAACTGGAACGGCTCGCGGACAGGTAAGGTCATTTGTTATGACACCGGCGAAATTGTGTTGGAAGACCTACAGTTTCCGCACGACGGCTTTATTCACGACGGCGAATTTTACATCTCCGCCACCGGCAACAGCCAGGTGTTGATCTACGAAAATGCGGGCGAGATGCAGTTGCTCGGACGGCAACCGGATCATGTGCTGCCCGTAACGATTCAACAGCCGACGTGGGAAAACAGTTTTCAATGGGTCCGCGGAATCCACGTCACCGACCGTCACATCGTCTGCGGCGTTACCCAGTGGCGCAACGAAACGTCGCAGCAACCGCAGATTCCACCGCGGCTCGTGTTCTTCGACCGGGCGACCAAAGCGTTCCAAGGGGAATTGTTTCTGCCCCTCGTGGAAGGGTTCCCTTCGCCATCGATTTTCACATTGATTCCGCTTCCCGATAACCGCTGCGACGAATTCGACCGGCGACTGTGGCAGGATCGCGTCCCGTTGCCGGAGGCCTCCGGTCCGATCCCAGTGGCACTGCACGCCGAACATGCCGAAATCGCCGCACCGCACTTTGCAGCGGCCGAGCGGCGGCAGACGGATATCTGGCCGGGCGTCTGGACGCCATATACTGATCCGGGAGTTGAGGAACAGGCCCGCGAACGGGTGGTCGGGATTGTGATGCCGCCGCTGGACGCCACAAGCCGCATTGCGGAAGGCTGGAGTTACGTCGATCTGGATACGAACCGCGTTCACACATTGCCAACCGATCCGTCGATCACCGTCGATGAGCAGGTCGTGTTTTACACCGGCAAGGGTTACCGCAACACAGCTCCTAAATCGGGCGCACTCTCCGGACAGCATTTTCTGCAACTGCGGCTTCGCGGCCGAGCAGATGACGCGGCGAAGTTGGGCTGCGACCTGTATTGCTGGCACGGGACGGAAAAACGTCCGGAAACTCGGGAATTGGGTCAAATCCAACTGTCAGAGGCTATGACAGAATTCGATTTGTGGGCTCACGTCGAGGAGGATGCCCGGCATTTCCGTTTGGTATTTCGCATGTATCAGTCGGCGTCGGTCACGCTGACCAATGTCGAGCTGTCGCTGTTCGCCACGATCCCCGACAAAGACCGCCTTGGTTCGGCCGCCGGAACTCATACCGAAGCGGGGACATCTCCCCGTTTCCCGCACCTACAACTGCTGCCCCGTTGGCTGGGCAGTTCCTAGAACCAGTTTCAAAACCCGGTTGTACTTGTGAGAGAACCTTTCACAAGAGTGGCTGCGTGACGCGTCAGAGCGTTTTGAAACCACTTGTCGACACGCCGGCAATCGCCCCCGGTTTCCGGACGGTTACTCCATCGCGTCGAGTTCTTTGCTGAGCTGGTCGGCCACCAGCTGAAAGACGGGCGCCTGGGGTCCGCCGATTTCGGCTAGCAAGCGGTGGCACTTAATGGCGTGCTGCGTAAATTCGCGGGCATCGGCCGGCGGCGTAGGGATCGGTGCCCGGCGCCCCGTACATTCGGGCACGTCATCAATCAATTTGAGGATCAAATCGAGACGCGCAGAGGCCAGCAGGCGGGCCCGCGACTCCCGCGAGGCCGAAACGATAAACCTGGGCGGCGACTGCAGTGAATACTTCTTGTGCAGCGCGATCAATCCGCCCAAGAAGGTGCTGTCCATGTAGTCGCAGCCTTCCACGCAAACGACGAGCTTGGGTTCTTCGGCGTGATCAAGCAACTCCTTGACGAACGTGCAGAATGCGGGCCCTTCCTTCATCGTGGCCCGCCCCTCTAAAAACACGACGTAACCACTATCCGATCGCGCCACGGTCAGTGAAGAGGGCTCGGTCATGATCAGAATTCTCCAGAGGGACCGGCAGTCGTTGCCGCGCCGCACATCATGACACATTTTCCATCGCCGGCCAAGGTTTCTTGGGGACACCGTGCCGGGATTTTGCCCGCAAGGAGACGCTGCCGGAGCGGATCAATTTTTCTCCGCCGCCTCCCGTTCGTCCGCGGCCTTCTCTTGCGGGGTCGTTTCACTGAGGTCCTGAAAATCGGTGATCGCCGCCTGTAGGACCTGTTTGGTGGCGTCATCCTGCACAAAAGCCGCCAGCTTCAATTTGCCCGGTCCGATGGGGCGAATCGGAAATGTGAATTCCTTTCCAGTCATGTTGCTGTGATGTTCTTCGATTTTAGTCATAGTTTCGTTGAGTTGCTTGCGGTAATCGTCGATCGACATTTCCATTTCAAACGAAAGCTTGCCCTCTTGGGGGGAAACGCCCTGGGCGCCGCCTGGCATGATTCGCACGACGTTTTCGTGAAGCTTGAGCTCGCTTTGGGTTTCCAAGGGCGCTTCGGATTCGACCAGCGCCATCCGCAGTCGATGTGAATCCTTAAACCCCCCCGGACGCTGCGCCGTGACGGAAATCTTCAGTTTGTCGGAAGCTCTAGTAGCCGTCAGTGACAACTCGATGTCGACGGTCTGCCCCAAGAGCGGCTTAACCAGTTCCTGCAAGTCGTAATAGACCTTTTCCGTATGAAAAATCTCCCCACCGATCACGTGCGGCGTTCCGTTCAAACAGGTCGTGGGCAAAGTGTTCGAACCGTAATAATGCATACGCTCGGCACCTTCGGGCGCGGCAAACGCATCAGGGTCTTCGGTGGAAACGTAATAGCGCAGCGAGACGAGTTGCGACGGACCGTACTCGTGCGCCACCGGAGAGACTGCCAGCTCGGGCGCCACACACGTCGGGGCATGCGCATTTGTATAAAATTCCACGAGCACCTCACGGCGTTGCTTTCCAGCTTCAACGGCCGGCGTCTCGACGTTCTCAGGCTCAAACGGATGTATGGCGTCGCGATAGGAGCCGATCATAAACTCCACGAATTCGTTTCGATCGCCGACAGTCGCGAGGTGTTCCCGCCACAATGTCATCATCTTTTCGTCGACCGGTTTGTCGTCGTTGCCGTGAACCGTCCGTTCCAGGATCTCCTTGGTCTTGGGCAACACGCAGATCTTCGCATAGATCCTAGCCGCTTCCTTGAATTCCCCCGCTTCTTCCAACGCCGTAGCCGCATAAAAGGCACCGATCGGTTCATACGGATGCAGTTCGTGATACGCCTTGAGCCGTTGCGACGCTTCCTCGACCTTTCCGGTTTGCCGCAGCATCATCGCCAGATGAAAGGGAACCAACATTCGCCAAGATGGAGGGACCGTTTCCGACAGGAACGATTCCGCCTCCGTCAAATATTTCAACGCCAACTGGGGATGTTGTTTCTTCTCGGCAATCGCCACCCCCGCGTCAACAGTTGCCTGCCGCCGCATCGTCTCGCCCCACTGCGCCGCATTGGCGACAAACCGGTCGGCGAAATCCCCGACTTCCTCCTCTGGCAACTCCGCCGCGACTTCCGACTTTAATATCTTGATATAGGCGTCCATCGCCAACGGACTGCGTGCAAACTGCTTCGCGAATTCCTGGTAGGCCGCATATTCGTCCTCGGCAATAACCGCCTTTTCAAATGTCTCGTTCCCTTCGACCGGTCTGATTCCTCCGGCTTGCAAGATTGTTTTTGCCCCCGTGGCGCGAAGCTTGCTGGCGTGAATATTGTTCTGCTCCACGCCGAGATTTCCTTTGACGACACCGTCACGGAGTTGCCCTTCAAATCCATATTCCCGCCGACTGCCGTCTTCCACCAACTCGGTGGTGACTTGATAATTCACCTTGCCCTCGTCGTCGATGGAGATGGACTCCACAGTTGCCGATCGGAATTGGGGGGCAAATGCCAATACCTCCGCTGTCGCCGTCCCGTCTTGCTCCCGCACCTCCAGGATCCAAAGCGGGTACGTTTTCCCTTGCAGGGCCGTCTCGGCTACCCACCGGCCATTGAGCGATGTTCGCAGGGGAATCATCGCGTCGGCTGACGAGGGATGACGATCAACCGCTCCTTGTAGATCGGTGAACTCAACGGTCGCGTCGGATCCTTCGTCGCCGGTCGTCGGGAAATCCACCTTTCCTTCTCGGAACGGGAATGCGGACGCCCCCACGTAGGTCCATACCGAATCGCCATCCAGACTGGGCTGGAGCAAAACCAGGTATTGCTGCCCTTCGGAAAACTCCACCGTACCGGGCGAGCCGTCGTGTGCCACCCGTATGGACTCCCCTTTTCGCCCGCGGCCCCGCAGCGCCCGATCCATCACCATTGTGATTTGCCCGGCCTCCCGCAAATCGACTGATTCCTGAACAGAGGCGATCAAGACCCGTTCTGCGCGCGGCAAAATTTGCGCCAACCGCTCGTCTCCGGACGCATCGGCGGCCAACACGGAAATCGGCGCAACGGCCGCCAAGAGGACGGCGAAAAATAATCGTGGCAACATGACCTATGTTCCTAACAGGCAATTTCACGTGGCAATCGGGACGAATGTTCACCCTGACTACGGAAAATGCCGACGATTTGTTGGAGGAATCCGGCGACAGCAACCCAACCGGGCGTCGGTCGCTCACGTATCAGGCCATCATAAAGCACGGCCGCCGTTCTGCCCAGTTTGGCGGCCTCGGCTTCGCGCTCAGTGTCCCGCAACAGGCCGCCTCGGACGCTCACTGGTAATGCCTGCAGATTAGTCCGCAATTGACGGCGCTGGCGGCCAATCGGGCCGTGGCTTGGGCGTGAATTTCCCAGCGGCGTATCGACCAGCGGAAAAATCTGGTATGAATCATAGTTAGCAGAAACCACAAAAATCAGCCCGTCGCGGCGCCGCCGGGGCCCTGGCAATACAAACACGAGCATGCATCGGCGCACGGCCCGACCACGATTGAAAGGCGAGATCGGAGGTCATCCCCGACGGCGGGGGCGCCGCATGGAACAACCGGGAACGGTTTTTCCCTTCAATCATAAGGCACCTCAATGAGAAACGTCATTTCCCTGATTCTCGGCGGTGGGCGCGGCACACGGCTATTTCCGTTGACGAAGTATCGCTCCAAACCGGCGGTCCCGTTCGCGGCCAAATACCGACTGATTGATATCCCGATCTCCAATTGCCTCAACAGCGGGTTAAATCAGGTGTATATCCTGACCCAGTTTCTGAGCGTCAGTTTGCACCGCCATATTACCTCGACGTACAAATTCGACACGTTTGCCGCCGGGTTTGTCGAGGCGCTTGCGGCACAACAGACCTTGGACAGCACCGACTGGTACCAGGGCACGGCCGACGCCGTCCGGCAGAATCTGCGGTATATTCAACAGCGCGGCATTGAATATGTGTTGATCCTCTCCGGCGATCAGTTGTATCGCATGGACTATCGGGACATGTTCAAGACACATATGGACAACGACGCCGACGTTACGATCGGCACGCTGCCGGTGGCGCGGTCGAGCGTCAGCGGTTTCGGCGTCGTTAAGCTCGATGATACCGGCCGGGTCGTCGAATTCGCTGAAAAGCCGCAAACGCAAGCGGACATCGACCACTACCGCACGCCCTCGGAATGGCTCCGCAGGCAGGGATTGGATCCCGGGGGCCGCGAACACTTGGCCAGCATGGGCATTTACCTGTTCCGCCGGGACGTGTTGGTCGATTTGCTGACGCGTTACGAACATACCGATTTCGGCAAAGAAGTCTTTCCGAATTCCATCGCCAGCCATCACGTGCAGTCGCATCTGTTCGACGGGTATTGGGAGGATGTGGGAACGATTCGTTCCTTCATGCAGGCCAACTTGGACCTCACGTCTGAGAATCCGCCGATGGCGCTCGATACGCAGGAGTTCCGCATTTACACCCGGCCCCGTTATCTGCCCCCTACGCGGATGTCCGGTGCGATGATCAAGAACAGCCTAATCGCCGACGGCTGCACAATTGGCGCGGGAACGGTCATCGAGAATTCGGTCGTCGGCGTCCGCTGCCGCATCGGGCGGGACGTGACCATCCGCGATTCGGTCATCATCGGGGCCGACTACTATGAGACCGATGACGAGCTCAAGCGAAAATCGCCCAAGACCCCCGCCATCGGCATCGGTGAGGGGAGTGTGATCCAGGGGGCGATTATCGACAAGAACTGCCGCATCGGCCGCGACGTCCGCGTCGTCAACGACTCGCCCACGCAACAAAAAGATTGCGACAACGTGATGATCTGCGACGGCATCGTGGTCTGCCCCAAAGACTCGATCCTCGCCGACGGCTGGCGCCTCGAAACGTAGAGGACGACCACCGGCCCGTAGGATGCGGCGCGACGCACCTTTCGATGAAAAACGAGTAATTCTTCCGTCGAATTTGACGCCGCATTTGCCGCAAGCTGGCGCATGCCCGCTCGTCGTGGGAAGTCTGTTGAGTTGGATCGTACAAATTCCTGTCCAGAAAGGTGCGTCGCGACGCACCCTACACAACTATTGAGGCGTCGCTAAAAGAGCGCAATCGCCCGTCCCGGGCCACCGTGGCCGTTTTGGATTTTGACCGGGGCAAATAGGAAATAGGACCCCTCGGGCAAGTGTTCGACCCCCGTCAGAAACTCTACGCCCACCATCCCCCGGCTCCCCAAGGCCCAATAGGTCATCAGCGCCCGTCGCTCGTCCACCCCGCCTAACGTTGGGCCGTCGGTCGCCACGCAACGGATCCCCTTTTCGGCAAGATACGTGACCGCATCGGCGCCGAGTGCCGGCCAGCCTTCGCTTTTGCCATTGATCGGATCGGCCAGACAGGCCGTCCCGGCGGGGAACGGACGAAAGAATTTGTCGACGTGGCCGCTGTGGAATACCACGATCTCGCCCGGCTTCAGCGAGCCGCTTTGTCGTTCATACTCCTGAATCACGACCGGCGTGATTTCCCGCGACGCCGGCCAATCGGATTGGCGCGTCGTCCCCACCAACTTGCGCACGTCAACCACCCGCACCGGACCGCAGGTTTGTTCGAGCGGGACCTTGTCGGTCGTCACATCGCTGGTCCCACGCGGACCGTATTTCCGTTCATACTCTTCCAACCAACCGCGAACTTCCGGGGCATAATTGCGGCGATCAAATTCCCCCGGCGGCAGCGCATAGGCCGGGGGCACTAGATGCGTCCCGGCATGGCTGTCCAGAATATGCGTATGGTGATACAGCTTCAAATTGTCGGCGAACAGAAAATCGGCCTTGGTGTACCGCTGGCGATGCCGCCCCACGCCGCGGCCGGGCCACGTCAGCGGGGCATCGATCGACATCGTCACGGTCAAATCGACAGCGCGTTTATTGCGTGCCGAGTTGATCAGCTTCGCTGCCAGCGGATTTCCCACAATCGCAAACGCCCTCCCTTCGCCGTAGGGAGCATCCTTGTGTTTCGGCCCCATCATGCAATAAAACGCTCCGGTCACGGGCAGTTGCCCCAAACCGGTGGCCGATTCTGTCCAGACCATGCCGTGCTTCAATCCCGCGTAGTGCGTCGGCTCGCCCAGATTGGGGATCGGCCCCATGCTGGGACTGTCGGTGCCCAGCGTCATCACGCCGGTCGTCGCCAGAAATTCCATGCAATCAGGATCGGGATCGGGCCAACCGGGGGCCTGGCGTTCCAGCGGTTCGGCGATGAACCGCCTCCCGGCCGGCAGCGGTTTATAGTAGTGATCGCTGTAATCGCTGCGAAACAGCACGACGTCGCCGAATTTCAGCGGCCGGTGCTTTGTTTGCCAGTCGATCACCTTGTCGCGGGTGACGAAACTACTTTGCCCGTTGGCGGCGGTGTCGAACAGGTCGCGGCAATCGACCACACAGGCTTCGCCGCAAAATTGCCACGGCGGCGTCTGATCGACGAACGCTTTCCCGTGCGGCCCGGAATTGGGCAGTTTCAATTCCGGCCGGGCCACTGAATGCGGCGGGACGTCGATCTGTGTGCCGGTGTTGCCGTCGATGGTGAGAATGTCGCTGTTGTAAGCGCTCTCCGGCCCGATCGTCAGATAGTGGTCGATCCGATAACGCGGAAAGCCGTCCGGCCAGGTGCAGGGATAATCCGGGGAGACGATCAATGACAGGTCGATAAATTTTGGCGGCTCATCAGCACAGAGCGGCGCGACTGACAACAGGCCGACTAACAAGAGTAAGCCGCGAAAGAACATCGCCCGGTACCACCACGAGGACATTTTGGAAACCTCAGGGAATAGAAATCGCGTCATGGTCGTGCTCCTCCGGAAGCGACCGAACCCCTTGTCGATTGATAAACGGGTGCCACTGGCGGCTTGTCCGCCAGTGCCAACTTAGCGATCGCCGAAAGCACTGCGGGGCAAGCCAACAGTGGCACTCGGCATGGGAACCAAACTCTTAACCGTCAACAGACGCCTAAACGACGGCCCCCGCCACCGCCTTGTTCAGCGCCGGCATCAGTTCGTTCGCGAACAGCTCCATGCTGTGCAGCCAACTTTCCTTGTCGTCCCAATCGTAGCTCATCAGCACCAATGTGCCGAACGTGCCGGTCTCTTCGATCAAGTTCAACAACCGCCGCAGTACTTCGTCGACGTCGCCGGCGATGATCTGTTCGGTCATTAAGTAATCCAGGTTACACTCGGAGTCGGGCATGTCCGGATCGCGCTTGTAGATCCGGCGGCCAAGACCTTTATCAAACAGGCGGCCGATATATTCATAGTTGCGGCCGAGCGAATTACTGCGGGCTCGCTTGACCGCTTCAGCGGTCGTGTCGGCCAAGAAGATTGACCGGGCGATTTTCCAATCCCCGCGGTCGGGAGACCGCCCCGCTTCCAGCGCCGCCGTTTCATACGTCTGCCAATGATCGGCGACCACGTTGCCTGCCACCAGGCAGTGCGAAAACGGTTGATAACCTCGCTGCGCAGCCACCTTCATGCTGTACGAATTCTTGCTCATCCCCGGCATGGATATCGGTGGATGCGGTTGTTGCAGCGGCTTGTGGATGAAACCGATCAGCGTCTCTTCGTCGACGTTGTCCGCCAACCGAAACTGCCAATGTTTTCCGCGGTGCTCATACGGGGGGTCGGTGGCCCAGAGATGCAAAATAGCGTCGATCGCTTCGAACGTCATTTCGCCCCCCAGCTTGGGATCGACGCCGAACAACTCCTGATCGGCCGTCACGCTCCCCGGACCGAAACAGAGATTCAGTCGCCCCCCCGAAAGGTGATCGAGAAACGCCAAGCGTCCGGCGACATGCGCGGGATGGTGTTGGTTCAAGCAGACCGGAGCGGGTCCCATGCGGATTCGCGACGTCTCACCCAAGGCCCGTGCGATGAACATCTCGGGCATCACGATCGTCTCATACTTCATCGTATGATGTTCGCCGATCCAAAACTCCTCAAAACCGAGTTCCTCTGCCCGGACGATCAGTTCCAGGTCCTCCGCATACCCTTGCGCCAAGGGTTTATCCGGCGAATGAAACGGCATGATAAACATGCCCGATTTGATCGGCTGCGAGTTATTCACGTCGAGGCTCCTGTCCATTATGACAAATGCACGTTATTGACACTCCGCAACTCATCACCGTATGCTGATACGTGGAAATCAATAGCACGGCGGTTTCGGCTTCCGAACGCCGATCCGCCGGAATATGGGCAGCCACGCCATAAAACGGTACCAAGGATAAACCCGACAAACAACGAAATTCCGTGTAATCGAATGTGACGAATACCGCTTCCGTGTTGTCAAAAACTCACCCACAAGGGTGAACGGGCACCGACGACAGACAAACCCTGAAAGGGTTTTTGAAGCCTAACGGCGAAGATCGCCGAGCGCCGGGAGGAACGAGACTCGTGACCGCACGATCACTTCCCAACATACTGGCGATGCTGATGGCCGCCACGGTCGTGACGGGCGGCGGGCGCGTGCAGGCGGCGCCCCCTGCTGACGGGTTGATCCTCTGGCTGGACGCTGCCGAAATCACCGACGCATCGATTGCCAAGTGGCCTGACAAAAGCGGGCGCGGCAATCATGTCTTGCAGGATATTGAAGAGCGGCGTCCGACGTTTACGGCACAAGCCTGGGACGGGCATCCGGCGGTCCACTTCGACGGCGACGATTTTCTGGCGGTCAACGGGTTTCAGGGGCTGGCGACTGGTGACCGGCCACTGCATGTGCTGATCGTCATGCGGGGACGCGGCAAATCCGCCCATCCTGCGCAGCGCCTATTGGACATCAACTCGCGCGGTGCACCCGATAGTCCGTTTCCGAATCGCGCCGGGCTTTGGATTGGAAACCAGGAGAGCCGCAAGCAATTTCGGCTGGGTGTGGAACAGGGAGACAAAGGGGAGGCGCTCAGCGAGGTCTGGAACGACCGGCCGCACTTGCTCGAAGCGGTCTACACCCGCGAACAGGCGTTCGACCTGCACGTCAACGGCCGCCGCGAACAGCGGGGCGTGTTCAACGGCACGCACTTTCTGGGCTTCGGGCCTCACGTCTCGTTAGCGATCGGAC
Organism: uncultured Planctomycetaceae bacterium; assembly: GCA_937952455.1. GTDB lineage: Bacteria > Planctomycetota > Planctomycetia > Planctomycetales > Planctomycetaceae > Symmachiella. Next base: position 648 of record CALFYU010000682.1, on the reverse strand, counting down.
AACAGGTGGGGCAACCGGATGCCGCGGACAGTTTTTTCGAAGGGGATGTCGCCGAAGTCCTCATCTATGACCGTCCATTGACGGCGACGGAACGATTTGAAACCGGACAATATTCGACGAAAAAGCACGGCCTGAACACCGAGTTTCGCCCCATCCCGCAGTTCGAACAGGACGTGCGGCCGATTCTGGCGCAGCACTGCCACGATTGCCACGGCGGAGACCTGCAAGAGGCGGAACTCGATTTGCGGACCGTTTCGAAGATGTTGCGCGGCGGTCAGGCGGGGCCGGTCATCGTCCGCGGCTATCCCGACCGCAGCGAAATGCTGGCCATGATCGAAGCCGGCAAGATGCCGCCCGACGGCGACAACCCGTTGTCCGCCGACGAGATCCGCACGCTCCGCGACTGGATCGAGGCGGATGCACCCTCGCAAGAGACCGTCGTGCTCACCGCCGAAGCCGCCCAAATCACTCCCGAGCAGCGCGGCCACTGGGCCTATCAAACCCTCAAAGTCACCGAGCCGCCGCAAGCAGCCGACCAGCGGATTCGGCTCGACATAGCCTTCGCCGCGCGCCGCCAATTCCAGCGCCATTCGCATGTGGGGTACGTCGCGCGAGTGATTCTGATTCATAGCCCTATTGTCATCACCA
>CALFYU010000681.1 GCA_937952455.1 uncultured Planctomycetaceae bacterium | reverse complement strand
GTTCAATTCGATAGATGCGGCCATTGCGTCCATCAAGATCACAAACAGCCAGTTTCGTTAGAGCGCAATCGCACGGCGGGTACGTCGAGCCTCAGCGATGTTGGACAGCGAAGAATCGACATTCTTGCCCGGAAGACTGTCGATACACGCCATACCCACCGAAGTCACCGAATTGATTGAGCCGCACATGCACCGGCGGACATACTCCGCCGGGGAATATCTGATGCGGCAGGGGGACGCAGCGGAGTCCATCATGGTGATCGACAACGGTGTTGTCGACATTTTCACCTCCGACGAAACCGGTGCGCGGCAGCACATCAACAAAGGGAGCAGCGGCGACATCTTGGGTGAAATGGCCCTGCTGTCGGGAGAAGCCCGTTCAGCGAGTGTCCTGGCCCTTAGCGACGTCGAGGTGCTCGTGCTTCCGGCGGGCCGTTTTCACGAACTGGCGCACCGGCATCCGGCGCTGAGCGTTGTGCTCACCAAACTCGTCTCGGACCGGCTGGCCGGATCGGGTCCAGACGTGCTGCACGGCAAAACGTTTCACGACCATCGCATCGTCCGGCGACTGGGCCGCGGCGGGATGTCGATCGTCTACGAAGCGATCGATCCATCCGGGCAGCATGTCGCCCTGAAAATGATGAGTCACCGTCTGGTGTACGACGACTTCGGCCGGGATCAATTCGAGCGCGAAGTCCGTGCCATCGAGTCCCTCGACCACGAAAACATCGTCCGCGTTTTCGGCCGCTTCGCCGCTTTCCATTCCTTTTTTATGGTCATGGAACATTGTCGCGGCGCCGACCTGGCCGAAGTCATCAAGCAAGCTGGACCGTTGCCCGAAGTGGAAGTCAAGAAAATCGCCGGTCAATTGGCGGCCGCCGTGCTTGCCGCTCACGATGCCGGACTCGTTCACCGCGATATCAAACCGGCCAACATCATGCTCACCCCCGAGGGCACTATCAAACTGATGGATTTCGGACTGGCGACTCCCGTCTTCGACGAATCAATGCCCGAAATCCCCAAACAAGTCGTGGGCACACCCCGATACATGGCGCCGGAGGAACTCGCCTGACATCCGGTCGGATACCCGGCCGACTATTTTTCGTTCGGCGGCGTGGTCTACGAGTTGCTGACAGGCCGGCCGATGATTGTCGAGAAAAAATTGTCGCAATTGTTTGTGCGTCACGCCCGTTGGGATTTTCCCGATTACGACGCGCTCCCTTCCACCGAGGATGACTGGGCTCACCACCTGTTACAGGCCTGTCTAATGTGTGACCCCCAGCAGCGAACTCCCGACTTGAAAACCGTGGCCACCTGGGCCGCCCCCGTCGACCCGCGGATGCTGCCCGGTCAATACGATCCCGCGGATCGCGCGGGCTGGGAGGAAGATACGGTCGTGGAATGACGAAAGGCTTGAGGAAAAAAGCTTACTGCCAGCGGGCCAACTGGCTCTCTTCTTCCTCAAGCCTGTCGCCTCACGCCTCAGGCCTAGTACCGTCTTGCGTTCCGCTGCCACCGCAAGTAGGCTGATCATTAGACGCACGTTTTTCCCATCCTAGGCGTTGGCCGCCATCCCACCGCGTTTACAGCCGGCACGTTCTATGAAATTCGGGATTGCTTTCAAAATCGGCGCGCTGGCTACCGGCTTGGTGATTCTGACGGCGGGGACCATCGGACTTTTGATGTTCAACGAGTCTGAGAGGATCCTCACCGAACACGAGTTGACCGATTTTCGCGACGAAGGATACAGCCTCGGGCTGCAAATGCTGTCGTCGATTGCCACCCTCCGCGAAGACGTGTTGGCCTTGTCGGGGCTGCCCGAGGTGCGGCAACTGGTCCGCGCGCAGAATTCGGATGATGGGATTGATCCGCAGACCGGCAATTCGGAACAAGAGCTCCGCAAAGCCCTGTCACTCGCGTTTCAAAACACGATGACCGGCAAGCCATACGACCAAGTGCGATTAATCGGCAAAGCCGACGGTGGACGCGAAGTGGTGCGCGTCGATGTGCAAAATGGCAAGGTGCACGAGCATTTGTACCCCGAGGCCCGCAACGGTGACGAATCCTATTTCACCGAAACCGAACAACTGCTGCCACAACAGGTTTATCTGTCTGAGATCAACTTGAACCGCGACGAGGAGGGTGTTGTCGAGCAACCGTTTCTGCCCGTCCTGCGGGCGGCTGTGCAAGTGTCGGACGACAAGGGCGAGTTCTTTGGGATCGTCGTGATCAATCTCGACTTTCAGCAACTCGCGCGCACGATCCAATCGTCGCGTCTGTTCGTCTACCTGACGAACGATCAGGGTGATTTCTTAATCCACCCCGACGAAGACAAGCAGTTTGTCTTCGACGCGGTCGACGTGGCGGAGTGGGCCGCCGAACACAAGGAGATAGGCGATCGTTACCGACTGCAAGACCAGCCCGGGTTTGCCGAACTCCGCGACGTCTATGACCTCCCGCATTCCGAAGAACTTCAGCGGCGGGGCGTCACGCGAGACCAGGTTCCGCTCGACCTGAAACAAGAGTCACAAATTGACAACCGCCCGCTCTATCTGCTGACGATGCATGTCGATAAAGACGCGGCCCCCGAGGGGGTCGACGAACTGAACCAACGATTACGGGAAATTCAAGCGGAAGAACCGTCCGTACCCTACTTTCGAGACGTGTTTCCCGACGTGAGTATCATTCGCGTGCGGGGCAATGATCCGCAAGTCCTGGAAAAAATCGCGGCCGGCCTCGAAGCACGCTTCCCCGGCAAACTGCGCCGCGACACGATCGTCAGGCTCGACACGTTCGCTTTGCATTTTCGCCGCTTGTATTTTGATCCCGGCGATCCCAATCGATACTTGGGGATGGTGATCGCCGCCTCGTACGAGGAGTTTCTCGCCGAAGGAACTGCGGTGCGCAATTATGCACTCATGGTGGTCGGCTTGTTGATTGCCATCGGTGCGCTGTTGGCGTTTCTGGTTTCGGGGGTAATGACGCGCCCCCTGCAGCGGATCAACGCTGCGACCACCCAGCTGGCGCACGGCAATTACGACGTCTCGCTGCCGGTCAAAGACAAGAGCGAAATCGGCGTGCTGGCCCGGTCGTTTTCGGGAATGGTCAAACAGATCCAGGAGCGCAACGCCGATCTGGCCGACCGCGAGGCCCGCATGAGTGCGATTGTGGACGCGGCGGCCGAAGGAATCATTATCTGTAACGGCTTGGGACAAGTCGAATCCTACAACAAGGCGGCCGAAGAAATCTTTGGCTATCCCGAAGAAGAAGCCATCGGCATGAGCTTCAGCCGATTGCTGGGCCGTGAGGGACATGCTCCCGCGAACGCGACGGGGACGGCATCCGACTCAGCACCCACCTTGACCCGCTTCAGCGAAATCATGGAACTCGCCAGCGAAACCGTCGGCCACCGCAAGGACGGCACCCGGTTTCCCATGGAGATCTCCGTCAGCGAGGTCCGCATCGGCGAGCGGCGGCTGTTCACGGCGATTACGCGAGACATCTCCGAGCGCAAGGAAACCGAACGAGAAATCCGCAGTCTGAACCAGCATCTCCAAGAAGCCAAGGTGCACTTGGAGAACCGGGTCCGCGAACGGACGTTGAAACTGCAGCAGACCAACGCCGATTTGTCCGCAGCCCGCGATGAAGCCGAAGAAGCCAACCGTGCCAAGAGCGCCTTTCTGGCACAGATGAGTCACGAATTGCGGACCCCGCTCAACGCCATCATCGGCTACGGAGAGTTGCTGATTGAAGACGCCGAAGACGACGGCAATCAAAACCTGATCGATGACCTGAATAAGATCATCGAAGCGGGGCGGCATCTCTTGACGCTGATCAACGACATTCTCGATTTGTCAAAGATCGACGCCGGAAAAATGGAACTGCACTTGGAGCGGTTCGAGGTCCAGCCGCTCGTGGAGAGCGTCGTCAACACGGTCGATCCGCTCGTCAAGAAAAATCAAAACACGCTTACTTTCACTTGCGACGGGGACGTCGGAGAAATGTATGCCGATCACACCCGCGTGCGGCAGGTGTTGCTGAACCTGCTCAGCAATGCCTGCAAGTTCACTGAAAAGGGGCAGATCGAACTCATCGCCCGTCGGCAGAAGATTGACGACACGCCGTACGTCGAGTTTGTTGTGAAAGATACCGGGATCGGTATGACACCGGAGCAATTGGGTAAGTTGTTCCAAACGTTTACGCAAGCCGACAGCTCCACGACGCGGAAGTACGGAGGAACGGGGCTGGGGCTGTCCATCAGCCGCCGGTTCTGTGAGCTGATGGGGGGCGGCGTGACGGTCGAAAGTACGGCTGGCGAAGGTTCGACGTTCACCGTGCGAAGTCGTGCGGAAAGCACGTACGCAGCTCCCGCTCCCGAGCCGCGCCCTGAGACAGAGGAGGAATCGC
>CALFYU010000680.1 GCA_937952455.1 uncultured Planctomycetaceae bacterium | reverse complement strand
TTCGCTTGCCGGCCGCGGCCAGCCGGCAGCGATTGCTTGCGCATTTCGCCGGAGCGGAGCTGATTCCTCTCCCCGATGATGCCGCTGCAGCGTTGGCCGCCGAGTTGTCGGTTTCGCCCCGCGAACTCCGTGCGGCCGTAATTCAATTGGAAACGGCGGCGCGACTGGCCGGATGCCGCATCGATACAGCATTCGTACGCAAACACTTAAAGCACGAAGCCAAACAGGTTGAGCTGGGATTGTCCGACGTCACCCGCGCCGTGGCGAACGAGTTTGGGATTTCGGTGGCCCGCATCCGCTCCAAAAACCGCAGTCAAGAGTTGGTTCTGGCGCGACAATGCGCGATGTACTTGGCGCGGGAACTGACCGACAAGCGGCTGGAGGAGATCGGGCGCTATTTCGGTAATCGCGATCACGCGACGGTGGTGTATGCCTGCCATCGCATCAAAGCCCGCTCACAGGAGAGCGCGGAGCTACGCCGTCAGCTGGCTCAGATTCTGAAAAAGCTGAACGTGGGGGGCGGCCCGGAGTGTTGAAAACTTGTTGAAAAAATGACGGTTTTGAGATGGCCGATTTGCCAGTTGAAAGTGTTGACCTAGTTGCTGTCGATCAATCGCGATTTGTTGACAAAATCTCCACATATTTTCACCGAAATCTCAACATTTCCCAAACAGCATCGCGTGCCGGTTGACGTTTTTTAAGTGTTTTCATATCATATACTTTCGTAAAAAATCCACGGTTCAATCGACAGCAAAATCGGCCGCCTAATACTACTGCTGCTAAATTCATTTTTTGAATAGAAAAGCGGTGTCTTCGCACCGAAATTTGTGGGCAAAATCAGTCCGGCCATCAGGTCCGATTTCGACGTCCAAATTTCCGATACCTATCGTCTCTTACACAGGTACCGTGTCGGCATGAAACTCACTTGCAACAGCGCTATTCTCGCCAACGGTTTTCAAACGGTCAGCGGCGTGATCCCCTCGCGAACTCCCAAGGAAATTTTGAAGAACGTCAAGTTGGAGGTGTTCGAAAATTCGATTGCGCTGATCGGTACGGACCAGGAAGTTGGCATTCGTTACGTGATCAGCGACGTCGACACGGCCGAAGCGGGAGCGGTGTTATTGCCCGCCAACCGCGTCATCGCGATCTTGCGCGAGTTGCGCGATGAGGCGGTGATGTTGGAATCGACCGGCGACAAAGTTCGCATCAAGGCGGGGCACAGCGAGTTTGAGTTACCGTTGGAAGACCCGGCGGAGTTTCCTTCGATCGCCGAGTTCGACGCGGAGAACTACGTGGTTGTCGAAGCGCCTACGATTCGCAAGATGATTCGCCGCACGATCTTTGCGACCGACGCTGAGAGCACGCGTTACGCCCTGGGGGGGATTCTGGTGGAGGCGTCCGGCGAGTCAATCAAACTCGTCGCGACCGACAGCCGTCGTTTGGCGCTGACGACCGCCGGGTGCACGTACAAGGGAGACGTGGCGCCGCCGGAGAGTCCGCCGGTCATTCCGGCCAAGGCGATGTCGATGATCGAGCGGTCGCTTTCGGATGACGACACCGAAGTGCACATCGCCATTCGCGACAACGACATTTTGATTCGCTCCGGCGCCTCGACAATCTATAGCCGCCTGGTGGAAGGGCGGTTCCCGAAATACGAGGCCGTGATTCCGCAACAATCGGCGGTGTCATTGGAATTGGTCGTCGATCCGTTCTATTCGGCGGTACGGCAAGCACAGATTGTGACGGACCAGGAGAGCCGCGGCGTCGATTTCAATTTTTCACCCGGACTGCTGTCGTTGGACAGCCGCGCCGCGACGGTCGGGCAATCCCGCATCGAGGTGCCGATCAGTTATGACGGTCCCGAGATCGGCATCACATTCGACCCGCGGTTTGTGGGTGAGTTTTTGCGTGTGCTGGAACCGGAAAGGCAGATCACGCTGGAACTGACCGATGGGGAAAGCGCAGCCGCTTTGAAAACGGACGACGGTTACACCTATGTCATCATGCCGTTGTCGAGGGACCGTTAAACCATGCGTTCGGAACAGGGTCCCGTGCACGTCTCGGCGGCACTCAGCGAATTGATTCAGCGGCGCGGTTATGCGCGTTCGCTGGGCCAGACGCAGTTGCGCAGCGTCTGGGAAGAAGTCGCCGGTTCGGCGGTTGCCGCCCAGACGCGGGTCACCGGCATCCAGCGGGGCGCCTTACAGGTGGAAGTTTCCAATTCGGCGCTATTGAGTGAATTGGTGGCATTTCAACGGACTGCCTTATTGAAGTCACTGCGCGAGCGGTATCCGGAGTTGAATATCAAGGACGTCAAGTTTCGACTCAACGGCAACATCGCGCGACAGACCGGGCAAGACTGAAGTCCAATGACTTGGACGGAGAAATAGACATTGAGCGACGCAACGCAACAACCCGCGCCCAAGCGGGACTCGGAATACGGTGAAGCCCAGATTCGGGCGCTGGAAGGGATCGAAGGCATTCGCACGCGGCCGGCGATGTACATCGGCGATACCGGTCCGCGGGGATTTCACCATTTGGTCTATGAAGTTGTCGACAACAGCGTCGACGAGGCGGTCAATAAGTATGCCACGAAGATCTCGGTCAAGATCAACGCCGACGGCAGCGTGACGTGCAATGACGATGGACGGGGGATTCCCGTCGGTCCCATGCCGGATAAAGACAACAAGCCGGCTGTGGAAGTCGTGCTGACTTATATTCACGCCGGCGGCAAATTCGACCGGGACAGCGGCTACAAAACGGGCACCGGCGGTCTGCACGGCGTGGGGATCACGGCCGTCAATGCGCTGAGTGAATGGCTCGAAGTCGAAGTCCGCCGTGAAGGCTACGTGTGGATGATGGAGTTCGCCCGCGGCGAAGTCACCACTCCGCTGAAAAAACTGGGAACCACGGACAAGACCGGCACAAAGCTGACCTTCAAACCGGATCCCATGATCTTTGGTGACACGATTTTCAATTACGACACCTTGCAAAAACGGCTGCAGGAGTTGGCGTTCTTGAATAAGGGGGTGCAGGTTTGGATTTCGGATGATCGGAGCGATCAGTCGGACCAGTTTTTGTACGAGGGGGGCCTCGTGCAATTTGTGGAGTACCTCAACCGCACTGAGACTCCACTGTTTCCGGAAGTGATCGAATTCCAGGGCGAAGTCGAAGGGGTCGAGGTCGACATCGCGCTGCAATACAACGACGGGTTCTCGGAGAATCTGCGGACCTATACGAACAATATCAATACCATCGAGGGAGGGACGCATCTCAGCGGATTTAAAAGCGCGCTCACCCGCACGCTCAACGCCTACGGCAAAAAGGCAAACCTGTTTAAGGATGCGACCCCCAGCGGCGATGACTTTCGCGAGGGCCTGACGGCCGTAATCTCCGTCCGCGTGCCGGACCCGCAGTTTGAGGGACAGACCAAGACGAAACTCGGCAACAGCGAGGTCGAGGGCTACGTCACGACGGTGACCAACGACGCGTTGATGAAGTATTTCGAGGAAAACCCGGCGACAGCCAAGAAGGTTTGCCAAAAAGGCCTGCTGGCCGCTGAGGCACGGGAAGCGGCTCGTAAACAACGCGAGATGGTCCGTCGCAAGGGGGCGCTGACCACCGGAGGGCTGCCGGAAAAACTGCGGGATTGCCGCACCAAGGAATTGGCGATCAGCGAGTTGTATCTGGTGGAAGGGGACTCCGCCGGCGGCTCGGCCGACACGGGACGCGATTCCAATACGCAGGCCATCCTGCCGCTGCGAGGCAAGATTCTCAACGTGGAGAAGGCGCGGTTGGTCAAGGTGCTCGATAACGCGGAGATCTCCAACATTTTTAAAGCGGTTGGCGTCCCTCCCGGCGCGCAACTCGAAGACGTCGAAAAGCGGCGGTACGGCAAGATTATCATCATGACCGACGCGGACGTCGACGGTAGCCACATTCGAACGTTGCTTTTGACGTT
>CALFYU010000679.1 GCA_937952455.1 uncultured Planctomycetaceae bacterium | reverse complement strand
ACAAAGCCACTGAATTGGAACTGCAAGGGGGGGAGTTTTTCTTTGGCAAGGGCCGTTGCGCCGAGTGTCACCCCGCTCTGTTTTTCCTCGATGACAAGATGCACGACTTGCACTTGGAGCGGTTCTATCAACCCGAAAAAATCAGCGGCCAATACAACATTGCCGACGGGCCGATCAAGACGTTTACGTTGCGGGGCATCAAGGATTCACCCCCCTATCACCACGACGGGCGGTTATTGACCTTGGAGGACACGGTCGAGTTCTTCAACGTGGTGTTGCAACTAAAACTCACCGATGACGAAAAAACGGCGCTGGTGGCGTACATGCGTTGCCTGTAATTTGGTTTCTAACGGCGGTATACTCGGCGTCTGGCTTTCGGCCGGAGAACGTATGCGTCGCTTCGTCCGCCGGGAGAATCGTTCGTACTACATAGATTGTTCGTTCTACATAGAAAGGTGCGTCGCGACGCATCCTACGAACTAGTGTCCGCAAATATGCAGCTTCCCGATATTCCTACAGGCGGTGCGAACTCTTCCAAGACTTGGCCGCACTTTATCCGTGGGTTTCTGGCTCAGCCGGGTCAGGTGGCGTCGGTAATGCCCAGTTCGCGGGAGTTGCAGCGGCGGATTAGCTCGTTGCCCTGTGTGGCATCTGCCCAGACACTCGTTGAGTTGGGACCGGGAACAGGCGAGACCACGCGGGCGCTGCTGGGCCGCATGTCGGCGACAGCCCAATTGCTGTGTATTGAAATCGTTCCCGAATTCGTCGCACTGCTGGAGCAGATTCCCGATCCGCGGTTGGCTGTCGTTCACGGATCGGCCCACGATCTCGAGGAGCTTTTGCCAAGCAACCTTCCGTCACCGCCCGAGGTGATCGTTTCGGGGGTTCCGTTTTCACATATGTCGCCGACCGAAGGAGATGAATTGGTGCGGGCCATTTACGCGGCACTTGCTCCGGGCGGAACGTTTGTCGCCTACCAATTCCGGGACCGCGTCCGCAGGTTCGCCGATGAATGTTTCGGTGAGCCGGAAACCTCATTCGTCTTGCGTAACGTCCCTCCACTTTGGGTCTACCAGTGGAAAAAGCCGCTCGTCGCGGCAGACGCATCGCAACCAGATCACGAGCGATTGAGACGATAAAGGGCGGCCACACGGACACCGTCGACGCGGCGTTCCCACAACGACCGGCCGTCAAGAAACTTGCGGCCGAGATTGCCGCTGCGGGAATCCATCAAGCGTCCCAATCGGCCGTAGAGTAACAGATACTCCGCCTGCTCCGGTCCCACGATTTCGATATCGCGCCGCAAGTGACCCCACTGTTCGAGCCGGTCCAGCCCGAAGTGTTCGGGGAACACCCATAGTTTGGCACCGGGGGGCAATTGTCGCTGCATCTCTTGCCAAGCCGGCTCATTCATCGCCGCCCACCAGTAGTCGATTTCAAACAGCGGCCGTTGGGATTTGCCCTGGGCGGTGACGACTTCCCGCTGCGCAGCAGCGCCGTTGAGGCCGCCGACGAGCAGGTTGTAGTAGGACATTTCCCCCGGATGCATCCGCCACAGCGGCCAGACCGACAATAAGAACAGTACCGCAATGACCCCACACTCAGCACGCGAGACGTTGCAATCGGTCGGCTGCGTTCTCCGATTTAGCCAACGGTCGCTCAGAATCTGAAATCCGTAGGCCGCAATCAGTGCCAGGAAAAAGAAGGCGGCGCGATATAGCCGCACGCCGTCATGCGCGGGCGTTGTGGGGAGCATCACGATCAGCGGCAGGACGAGGCCGCTGGCTACCCAGAGCCCCATCAAATCCGACCGGCGATCGCGCCAGACCCAGCGCACTACACCCACGAGTGACAAAGTGACGATCCACAGCGGCGTCGTGACCAGCGGCAGCACGATCACGCTGTGCCAGGGGACCGGCGGCAAGCCCGTCATCTGATAGACTTCGCCGAGATAGTACGCGTCGATCTGCCACCCGTTCCCTTTTTCGCGCAAGAGAGCGACATAGTCGACAAAGCCCCCCAGCGGATCGGTCCACCACAAGGGAATTAGTGCCAAAGCGACCAGCGGCGTGATCGTCGCCAGACAGACGGCCGCCCGCCACAATTCGCGGCGGTGGTAAAGGAGACCCCACACGCAGAACACCGGCATGGCAAACCAGTACGTCGGTTTGGTCATCATGCCCACGCCGCAGAACGCGGCAAACAGCAGCGACCACCGCCAGTTGTGGCGGCTGTAGTACAAGGCCCACGCCGCGAGCACCCAGAAGCAGCCGACCAGGGTGTCGATGTTCAACAATTGCGCATGCACGAACGTTCGCGGCATGCCGGGCAGTGCCAGGACTCCCACAATGGCGGCCGCAATTGACAATTCCCGCCGCAGCCACTGGAACACCACGCCGCACGTCACTGCGAACACAATGACGTTGCCCCAACGATAAGCTGCGGGGGCGGAATCGAATTGACCGACGGTCAAATAACCGGCCGCCGCGATGAGCGACACTGCGGGGAGGTTCTTACTTTCCTGCCGGGCGAAGTACCAGCCCTCGCGCAGCCGCTCGCGTTCAAACACGGCCGAGGGGCCTTGCCGAAACAGATCGGTGGTCCAATCCAACACGCGGTGCGTGTTGAGAATGTAGATCGGCTCGTCCGTCGTCAGTCCGTAATCGCGGAGCGTAAAGCCCAACACCAATAGCACCGCACACGCGACCACGATTCCGCCCGTTGGCCTGCGCGCTCGTGTTTTTCCGCGAGTGTGCTCGGTGTTCCTGTTTTGTTCATCCGCGGCGGCCATGCGGAATCAACCCATTACAATAGTGAGTTCAACGCGGGCCATTGATAGCCCGAACGACGTCCTCGGCGCGAGGAAGCCGCCGGTTGGTGTGACTTGCTAACGACCGCTGATCGGGATGAATTTTCGCCCGGTCGGACCGGTATAGCGGCTGCGGGGGCGAATCAAGCGGTTGTTCGCTGCCTGTTCAATCGCGTGCGCTGCCCAGCCGGTGACACGGCTGGCGACGAACAACGGCGTGTACAACTCGACGTCCAGCCCGAGGTAATGATACAGCCGCGCGCTGGGCCAATCGAGATTCGGCGGGAGCCCCTTCTCTTCCACAACAATCCGTT
>CALFYU010000678.1 GCA_937952455.1 uncultured Planctomycetaceae bacterium | reverse complement strand
TAGTCAACAAAACGCGGCCGCCGCACTCGACATCGCCGTTTGATCGGTTTGCGGAGTTTTTGACCGGCATGTTCGCGCCCCGTCTGTTGATTTACGAAAAACGGCCGAGGTGGGGACCAGAATTGAAGCGTCAGTTTCTCCGCAGCGACACCCCCGTCCGGAGCGTGCGGACGTTATCCGAGGCCGGCGAACTGATCGCGGCGGGACCGCCCAGCGTGTTGATCATGGATCTTCGCGCCGGGGCCGGAGAATGCCTGCGGTTTATCTCGCGTTCGCGGGAGCGCGGATGGCCGGTGCGGACGTTATCCAGCAGTTCCCCCGCCACGCGCGATTTGGAGTGGGTGGCCCGTGAATTGGGAGCGGACCACTTTGTCGAAGAAAACATCGGCGGCGAACAAATGGCCCGGTTGTGTCGCCGTTACCTGAAACAACTGACTGCCGGCGACGTCGCCACGGCCGACTCAACGTCTCCGTATTCCCTTTCGACGCCGGTCTGAACAATGGAATCGTGCCCCGACGAATTGTCATAAACCGCTAAAGAGTCCGGTTCTTGTCCGCAAACGCCGGAACAGCTGACATCCACGGCGACAGCAACGATTAAAAAGAAGCTGACGTAAGATCGCATCAATCAACATCCTTTCTTCACGGCAACAATGGCATCTGAGATGCGCACTGCGACCTCAATCGTAATTGCCGGGAAGCGCGGGATTGATACTGGCATGCGCGAAATTGGTCAATAGCGTTCGATCTTAGAACACGTGCTCACGTTCTCAACATGTGTTTCACTGCTACGACTCGCTCTGAGCTTGCAGCAACTCCCGTCCGGCGGTACACTCCCGCCCCGCTCCGCGGCAACGACAAGGGATTGCTCTCTCACAACCCCGCCGCGATCGCGGTCCATCACGCATCTCAGATTCACCCCTAAATAAATTATTAACCGCCGCAAAGGGCGTTTCGCCTGCTGTTTCGCAGCGTACGCACGTATCGCGCGCAGTCTCCGCAACGTTCCTGCTTGCAACTTCGTACTTTCAGAACTCATGCATGGGAGCGACGATGATGATCGTCCCCAACATACGACTTGGCGGAATAATGGTCGCGCTGATCGCGCTGTCGGCGACCGGATGCACAGTCTATCCGCCGCGGATCTCGGGATATCCAACCGGCGTCGCCCCGGCGACGCACCAGGCCCTGCAGCAACAACATGCGACTCTGATGGCCCGGTTCGAGGAGTTGAATCATCGCACCGCCAGCCTCGACTCCGACAATCAGCGGTTGCAGGCGCTCTTGGCGCAACAGCAGCAACAAACGGCAAAGATGCAGGCCTCCCTGCAACAAAGCCGCGACACGGTCGCCGATCTGCGTGACGAACTGACGGCCGAACGCCGCCAGTCCTCCTATACGGGATACGGTTCCGTCCCCTCGGCGGAAGTCGGCTACTCCACGGTTGGCGGCTTGCCGTTGGCCACGATTCCCGGAGCAGATGTCCAACAGGACGGCGGCGACGTGCGGATTCGCCTCGATGGCGGCCAACTGTTCGCCTCAGGCCAGGCGACGATCAAAAACACCCCGGAAAATGACCGGCTGATCGAAGACGTCGTCGCCACGATTCGTTCCCAATACCCCGATTGCCGGCTGACGGTCGAGGGACACACCGACTCGGACCCGATTCGACGCAGTAGTTGGAAGAGCAACGAACAACTTTCGCTGGCCCGCGCACAGGCCGTCTCACAAGCGCTGCAAAAACGGGGTATCCCTTCTGCGCGGATGTCGGTCGCCGGTCTGGGCGCCGCACGCCCCTTAGCGGAGAACAACAGCAAGTCCGGCAAAGCCCGCAACCGCCGCGTGGAAATCGTAATCCATGCGCAATCGCCACGTTAGCACCGGTCGCCAAACAAATTGTAGGGTGCGCCGCGACCCACCTTTCCCGTTGGGTCGATAGACCTGCGATTCACTATTGAACGTGCATCGCTTGAGAGACCTGCGGTCGAGGTAGGTGCGGGGTCAGGAGACCCGCGCACAACACACCCTACGTGCGGGGTCGGGAGACCCGCGCACAGCAAACTCCCAAGACTACTCCGCCGGATAGGCCGCTTGAAACCATTGTTCGTCGGCCTCCGAAATCCCCGGCGCGAGCGTTGGCTCGGCCAACTTGGATTTGTTGGCCGAAGGGGCGGATTCCACCGTGTTTGCCGTAAAGTCCCCCGGTTGCGAGCGGACGAACGCGATCCGTTGTTCCGCCGGGGGCAATTCTTCATCGAGTGTAATAATCCAGCGGATCGGCGCCAGCGAGAACGACTCTTCTGAGAGTTGGCTCTCCTCGGGAATGCACAGAGCCAGATCACGGCCGTTGAGCGAGGCGGTCATCTGTGCGGTGACAATCGGCCGTTTGTTTCCAGGGCTGATCGCGGCGGCCGTATCGGCGACGGCGACGCAATATTGCCGCAGCAATTCCGGATGCAGGCTAATTTGCTGCCGTTCAAAACCGTTGAGCTGCAATCTGGCAATCGCAAACGAGGCGTCGTCCAACTGCCGCACGTCTTCGTTGCTCAAACCGGCCGTGTCGATCCGCTTTTGTACAAGCTCCCGCATCACCTCATCGTCGCTGGCCAAAACGATATCCTGCAGCATGCCGCCGGCCAGTCCGCGGCGCTCCAACTCGGCCTGTGAGAATATGATCTCTAGCGGCAGGGGAAAATTGCTGCCGGGATTGATCTGCCACATTAATTGCCGGTCGGGCAAAATCAGCGTCAGCGTCAAGTCCCCCTGCTTGTCAAACGTATCCCCCCACCAAGCGAACAGCCGTCCCTCATCGGTCCAGCGGGGATTGCCCGGATAGGCCAAATACCGCAGCGGTAGAATCAGTTGAATCAACATCCACGCCGCGACGCAGTATTTTGTGAACTCGCTGATCGCCGCATTGTCCCGCGTCTTGTGTTCTGCAGTGCGCGTCCCGCTCCGCCGCGCCGGACTGCGTTTTTTGAAGACGGGACTGTCGTCAAACCAGGCAAACGCCGATTCGACCGTGGCTCCCAAGCGTCGGGTGCCGTTCCAGAGCGATCGAGCCAACAGCAACCGCGCAAACGCGGGCGCGATTCGCTCGACCAACCGTCGCGGCCAGGCGGGATCGCAAAATACAAAGCTCAGCGCCCACATCAACACCGGAGCCACGCCGACATGGAGCCACAGCCCATCGGCCGCGTGCAGCACCGTCATCAGCAGCAGCCCCGCCACGCGGCTGCGGCGCCATAGCAACAGAAATCCAACGCTCAATTGCAGCAGCATCACGCCCCAGGCGATTGCCGCCGCCATGGAAGGATCGACGGAGGAACCTGCGACGGCAAACCGTGCAGCCAGCGGAGCGCCCGACAGCCAGTCGCTGTTGACCTTGAACGCCCCCGAAAACACGTACACGACCAACAGTTGGAATTTGACCAGCGCCGGCTGCCATCCCCAGACGGTTGATCGCTTCTCGCGCCCCAATTGCCGGTCGGCCGACATCCAGCGATTCACCGGTAGCCATGCTACGAGAATCGACATCAACGCCAAAAGATAATAGCCGTCGCTGTAATAGAGCGGATCGAGCAAAAACCAATACACCGATGCCGCACATAAGATCCATGCGTTCAATCGTGTCCGCCACCCGACAAATACCGCAAACGCGGTCAGGACCACGATTACCATGTGCGCATACGGTAGATTCCCCGGCAGCGGTTTTACGAACGTCGCCAGCGGATACTGAAAGTTCACGCCGAGCGACATGAACAACTCCGGGACGCGCCCGGTAACCAGCACTCCGACCGACAGCACGAACAGGGCGGCAGCGGTCACCATCCGCACGACAGCCAGCGACGCCCCGTCGACTTCACGGCTCAATTGTCCCGCTAGCTTCGCCCACATTGGTCGTTCGTTCGGTTTTAGGGGAGGGGGATAAATATCTGGGAGGGAAACAGACCGCCGGCGCAGACACGATCGTGGTGCGGGATCCGCTGTACGTTCAGCATAGCAGACAACTCGGACGGTTGTCGCCGCATTGAGTGAGAAACCGGCGTCGTTGGGCGGCCGGCCGCCAAATCACCGCACTCAGTTCGCGGTTCAAACGGCGAAATCGGAAGAATCCGAACCGCACAGTCGCGATTGCAGCGACGCTCGCTGTTGAGAAAGTTGCATGCCGAGACGACTGCAACGGAACCGGATAGGGAGGGGAAGCCGTCGCGATTCGACAGTCACAGCATGACCTACGATCGCCGTAGAGCTATGACGATTCGTTACCGACGCGGCACGCGCCGGGGCAGCGATTCCGTATCGCCGACCGTTCGCTGTGTCGGTCGGGTCACGCTGGCCTCTTTGGCCGACGCAGGCTGCACGGCCGCAGAGGGGGTTTGGTCACGGCGCTTTAATTCGGCGGCGTAGACCTTCGCCGTCAGCTGCAACAGTTGCTCGCGGCGGAGGTCGGGGATGCCTCCCATTTTTTCGGAGAGTTTTTCCACCCAGCCCGGACGCGTGGACATGGCCATCGACATCATCTTCAAGAACGTGCTAATCTCGGTGAATGTCCGATCCGCAATCCTCGCGCTCAAGGGCGACAGGAACTTGGCAATGCTATCGACCGTCTGAGACGGGAACGTAACGTACAGGTCCGCGGAATGCGTGATGTAGATCGTGCCATCGGATTCCTTGGAATAGCCGGTCCGCAGCAAGATCACCGATTGCGCCTGGATCGGCTTGGGAACGAGTGGGCTTTTGAACTCGCCTTCGCAATACACCAAATTCAAGTTGGGACTTTGATAGAGCACGTCCATTGTGCCGACAGTTCCGTCTTGGGCATCCCCTTCAAACTCAAATCGTCCGGTTTGCCACAGCTGCATTTTGGAGATCTGCATGGCCCGCCAGATGCTGGCCGTCACGTCGGGGTGATAGACCAGATATTCATAAGCATCCGGGTCGCTGGCAAATACGATCGTCGGCATACGGCGAAACATGGCGGCCGAGTTCACCACATCCACCACGCGTTTGCGGTCGGCAGGGGTCAGTTTGTTTAGCGGCAGCGCCTGAGCGGCGGCCCGTTTGGTGTCGTCGTCGGACGACCCTACGGCCCAAGTTCGCCCGTTGCCGCGGTTCGACCGCGCTTGGCGATACTGCGTTTGCAAGATGTCGCCATCTTGAATCTCTTCGGAGATCGTTTCCGAGGGATCCATCAGCGGCGGCTCCGCGTACAAGGCACTTGCCAAAAACCCAGTCAACAGCAGTGCCAACGGACCGGCGCACCGGCCCCGGCGGAGCGTTCTCGCAAACAATCTCATGTGGTTATGCCTCCCCCGGTCCGTTCTTCGACCCGCCGTTCGCGCGCCTCATTGCGGTTGCGCTAAGAGATGAAGCTCGACGGCAAGCCTTACTTCTCATTCCATCGGCACAACCGGACAATCGAGACGAATGGAAATTGTTGCGAAAGCGTTTACCCGCCGGCCCCTTCCCACGCGGAATTGCAGCAAATCGGCGAATCTGCGAAACTCACATGGATTTGCCGAAATCGGAAGAAAGCGGAAATTTCCCGTTTTTCCGCGTGTCATTTCTTTTTGAACGACGTCCCAATTTCATTATGCAACTTAGCCGCGCATCCCTGTTGGCCCTGCTTTGCCTGGCGATGCCGATCGCGGCCGCCGCCGCGGAACCGCGGGCAAATTCGGGAGCCCCCGAGCGGCCGCGGAGGCCGAATTTGAAACTTAAAACTCTGGGCGGAATGCAATTCTGGTCGGACGTCCACTTTTTCCACGGTTGGCATATTCAGCAACACAGCGTTACCGGCCACTTTCGACTGCTCGACGCGAACGACGTTCGCCATGCGTGGGGGACGCGCGAAGAATGTCTGGCTGCGCTGGATGCCATTCGCAAAGAGCAGGATCTCCCGCCAATGATGGGCCGGGCGGTGATCCTGGTCCACGGCATCGTCCGCTCGGCCCACTCGATGCGGCCCATCCGCGAACGCCTGGAAGCCGACGGTTTCTATGTCGTCGGATTTAACTACGCCAGCACGCGGATCGACATTCCAACCGCCGCTGACTACTTGCAGCAGGTAGTCGCTTCGCTGGAAGGGATCGAGGAGATTAATTTCGTCGTGCACAGTATGGGGGGGCTGGTCGTCCGTGCCTACTTGGCAAATCACCACGAAGAATGTCACCGGCGATTGGTGATGTTGGGCGTGCCAAATTTGGGGGCGAAGCTCGCCCAGGACCTGAAAAATAACTGGCTGTTCAAATTCGTCTCCGGACCGGCCGGTCAACAATTGAACAACGATCCCCAAGGCTTTATCGCTGCGCTGCCGACGCCCGATTGCGAGTTCGCCGTGATTGCCGGGTGCCGCGGGACGCTGGACGGTTACAACCCGCTGGTCCCCGGCGACGACGACGGGACGGTGGCTGTCACCAGTACCATGCTACCCGGCGCCGCTGACTTTATGACGGTTCGCCGATTGCATTCCTTTTTGATGAGCGATCCCGAGGTGGTCGAGAGCACGCACTGCTTTCTCACAACCGGAAAACTGCGAGCCGACGCCGACCCGCAGCCGATTCCGAAGAAGGAAGCGGAACCGACACCGGCCGAATGACGACGTCGGTGACACTAGGCAATGAACCTGGCGCGGCAACGCCGCAACAACAAGCGCCGTTTTCATTTAGCCACAGTTGAACACGGATGAAACACAGATTTTTCAGGCCTGAAAACGCTAGTCCCAAACCGACGGCATGCCGTCGTGCACGGCGATCCTTGTGGAGCAAGTTGGCCCAATCAATGAAATTTGACGCAAGACAAAGGACTTAACCATTCTCGGGACATCAACCAATCGGCCCCTCCACACACGAACATCGAAAAAGCTCGCTGCAGCAGATTTGCGCACGATGCCGAACTTTGAAGCGCTCGTAGCACGCACAGCCGTGATCTTGAAAAAGAAACGATCGAGAAATCATTGTGAACGTCTTAGACGAAATCGTGGAATATAAGCGCGGCGAGATCACCGCCGCGAAGCAACGCGTTGCACCGGAAGCTCTCCAGGCGCAACTCGAAGACGCGCCGCCGGTCCGCGATTTTTGTGCGGCGTTGAGTACCACCGCCGCCATGCACGTCATCGCAGAAGTCAAAAAGGCCTCGCCCTCTGCCGGTTTGATTCGCGCAGATTTCGACCCGGTGGCGATCGCAAGAACCTATGAGCAGCACGGCGCCGCCTGCATCAGCGTCCTGACCGATGAGCATTTCTTCCAGGGGCACTTGGATTATCTCCGCGCGGTGCGGCGTGTGGTAGGCATTCCCGTACTGCGTAAGGACTTCATCCTGGATCGCTATCAGGTGCTCGAAGCCCGAGTCGCCGGGGCGGACTGCATCTTGTTGATCGCGGAATGTCTCGACGCACATACGCTAGCGGATTTATATGATTATGCCGAATCCTTGGGGATGAGTTGTCTGGTCGAACTTTACGAGCCGGAGAACCTCGACCGTGTTCTGGCAATTCACCCGAAGATCGTCGGCGTCAACAATCGCAATCTGCGGACCTTTGAGACGGATCTCGAGCATTCGCTCACGCTGCGGCGGAGGATTGAACCGGAGGTCATTTTTGTGAGCGAAAGCGGAATTCGCCGGCGCGAGGACGTCGCTCGACTGGAACACTCGGGAGTCAACGCGATCCTCGTGGGAGAAACTCTCATGCGCGCGGAAGATATTGGGGATGCCCTTCAGGAGCTCTTGGGGAAAGGCTTATCCACTTAGTAATAATCCCTAGATGTCCATAGCGTTGGCAACAAACGGGATATCACAATTATGGGAACCAATCGAGGTCATTCGACGTCTCACCGCTGAAAAAGATCGGAACGATCTATGAATTCCGGTGTTCTTGTCATGGGATTTCTCGACCAATTTCAAAAGGTCCGTCAAGAATCCTGTGGACAAAACGATTGACACGTGATGTAATCGGCTTTGACGACGTTGCAATGGCAGGCACGCCCCTAAATTCCTTTCTTCAGTGCTCGGGAGTTATCGCCATGTTGGTTCGCCCCACGACGCGTGTGGCTGCAGCGCTCGTCCTCTTCGCGGTGGTCGGTTGCGGCGGTCAATCTTCCAACCAACCGAATGCCGGCGCGGGGGCGGAAAACGACCCGTTCGGCAACACGAACGTCACGTACCACTCCAGCGAACTAGGCGACGAGCGAAATACCGCCAAATCTGACGTTCGCCGCACAAAGACGCATCCCCAGAAGCGCGACGAAGAACTCCCGCCGGGCAACTTGAGCAGTTCGTATGGAATGGTCGGCGATCGTCCCGCTGAGCGATCGACCGCTCCCTCACGCAAAACGGCTCGTGAGTCTTCCATGATCGAGTTCGGTGGTCGCAAGGAGACCAAGCCTGAGCACCCAATTGTGGCGTCGATTGGCGGACGGGCACCCGATCTCAACGTGGCGCTCGCCGGGGGGGGACAATTGAGTCTGGTGCGACACCATGAGTCAAAAGTCCTCGTTGTCGCCTTGTGGGCCAGTTACAACCACCTCTGCAAGGAGGAACTGCCCGCGCTGCAGAAAGCGGTTGCAGCATTTCCTGAAGAGCAGGTGCAGCTGATTGCGGTCAATGACGGCGAAGGGATTGACACGATTAAGGCGTATCTCGCGAAATATGACCTCGACATTACCGTGGGCGTCGACTTGGAACAAAAAGTCGCGGACGCCTTTCTGGTGAACCGGCTCCCCTTTGTCGCCATTATCGACCAGGAGGGGGTGATTCAAGGGATCCACGTTGGCTACGTTGAGTCGCTGGGCGATGACGTCGTCGACGACCTCAAAGCCTTGGTGTCGGGTCAGAGCATCATCGAAAAGTCCAAAGAACGTCTGAGCCGGCAGATTTCATCCACCCGCAGCGGTCTCCCCTCGACGTTGGACGAACGAGCCGTCGTTCAACTGCGCTAGCGGGTGGGATGCCTCTCACCATGATTTTCACCTGCCGGCGATCGGCGCGGGCATTCTGTGCCGCCATCTGGTAAATTCATGGCAGGTCATTCGTCCGTTCGGTCATCAAGCCAAACGATGATTGTCACCCCGGATTCCGGAACTTGGTTCGGTGGGAGAACAGATCGCCATGAGACGCGGTTCGACGGGATTGTTGTTGATTGTCGCTCTCGCAACTGCCCAGCCTGGGGCGGCCACGGCCCAGGAATGGACGCGTTTCCGCGGACCAAACGGATCCGGCGTAAGCACGACCGCGCGGATTCCGGCGACGTGGACCACCGACGACTATCTCTGGGAGGTCGAACTGCCCGGCGTCGGCCATGCGTCCCCCGTGCTGTGGGGCAAAAAGCTGTTCATCTATTCTGCCGACCCGGAGACGGCGACGCGATTTTTGACCTGCATCAATGCCGACACGGGGAACACGCTGTGGGAGAAATCATTCGAGACAGCGAAGTATGAGATTCGCAACCTCAATAGCTACGCCTCGTCCACCCCTGCCGTCGACGCCGAACTGGTCTACATTGCCTGGTCGACCGGGCATGAGACGACGTTGGCGGCCTTTACGCACGACGGCGAGCACGTTTGGGATCATTCCGTCGGCCCCTATAATAGCCGGCACGGATTTGCGACGTCGCCGATCGTGGTTGGCGACCTGGTGATTTTGAACAATCAACAACTGGCGGCGGGGGGCCGTGACGGGCAATTTGGGGGCGGGACCAGTTTTCTGTTGGCGCTCGACCGAAAAACGGGCGACGTCCGGTGGCAGACTCCTCGCAACAGCAGCATCGCCTCGCATTCCATTCCGTGTGTTTTGCAGCCCGAATCGGGACCGCCGCAACTGATCTTTACTAGTACGGCCCACGGCATCACGGGCGTCGATATAGCGACAGGTGAGGAACTGTGGTCGCTGCCGAACGTGTTTGAGCAGCGCTGCGTCGGTTCGCCGGTTGTCGCGGGAGAATTGGTTTTGGCCACAAACGGAAATGGGGCCGGCGCGAATTCCTTGCTGGCGGTGAAACCCGGGCCGGAGCCGGCCGCCGCCTACAGCGTCCGGCGACAAGCGCCCTACGTGCCGACTCCGGTGGTCAAAGGAGACCTGACCTTCCTCTGGTCCGACCGGGGAATTGTGACCTGTGTCGATTTGGCGAGCGGCGACGTGCATTGGCGGAAACGGGTCGGCGGGAACTACTTCAGTTCCCCGGTCATCGCCGGCGATCGGCTTTATTGCACCGACCTGGATGGAGTCGTCGTCGTCCTGGCGGCCGACCGCAAATATGAGTTACTGGGCCGCAACTCCCTGGGCGACCAATGCCATGCGACGCCCGCCGTCGCCCACGGCCGCATGTACCAGCGTACCTTCCGGCACCTGATCGCCATCCCCGGCGAGTAATTCCAACTCGTGTCTCCCCGCATGATTCCGGTTGCGCGGATTGTGCAGATCACAGGCCGTACCGCCGTGCAAAAACTTGCCGATCGGCGGGCGTGACCTATGTTCTCACTAGTGCCGATGCCCATCGGCAACGCCCCCTGGAATGGTTGCGCGCCTTTAGCTGCGCCATTCACAACGAAAAACTCCCGCCACATTATTTTCGCCGGAACAGAACCGATGGCCGATCAAACCACACAAAACTCCAATACCGCCAGTGGACCTGCACCGACCACGACCGGCGCGAAGATCGTCTTAGCTCTGCAGGCTATTGGCATCGGCATTGCGATTGCCGTGGTGGTCTGCGTGGCACGGCTGGCGCAACATCCGGAATTTCAGGCGTTCTATCTCGGCCTGGATCAGATGCGGACGCCGCTGATCGTACTGGGGCTCGCGCTGTTGGCGTTGATCGTGGGTATGATTTGGTACCGTCCCAAGTTTCAAACGGTCCTGGCCGCGTCAGCGGCGATGTTTGTTCTGTTTTTGGCCGCTAAGTCGGTGATTCGCATCGAAAGCTTCTCCGGCGGCATGGTCCCGCGGTTCGCTTGGCGGTGGACGCCAACGGCCGAGGAACAATTTGCGGAATTTCAAGCGCAACATTCGGCGGCGGAGGCAGCTGATGTCTCGCCGGCGATTGACGTTGCAGCGCGGCCGACTGACTACACGACGTTTCTCGGACCCGCGCGGGACGGTGTGATTCAGGACGTGGCGCTGGAAACCGATTGGTCGGCCCATCCGCCGCGGGAATTGTGGCGGCACCCGGTCGGCCTGGGTTGGGGCGGTTTCTCCGTCTCGGGCGATGCAGCGATCACACAGGAACAGCGCGGCGAGGAAGAGGCCGTCGTCTGCTACGATCTGAAAACCGGCCGCGAAGTTTGGGTGCACAGTCAGCCGGCGCGATTCGTCGATACCCACGGCGACGGTCCGCGGGCCAATCCCACGATCGTCGACGGCCGCGTGTATACGATCGGGGCCACCGGAGTGGTCACGTGTCTCAACGCGGTCGACGGCCGTCTGGTTTGGACGCAAAACGCGCTCTCCGACCCGGCGAAGCAAAATATTCTCTGGGGCATGTCCGGTTCACCGTTGGTCATCGATGACAAAGTGGTCGTGACCCCCGGTGGCGGAGAGGGACGGGCTTTGGTCGCCTATGACACAAGTGATGGTCGTGAATTATTCCACGGCGGCGATGATCCGGCCGGCTATGCCTCGCCGGCTCGCATCGAGCTGGCCGGGGAAACACAATTTCTCAGTTTCAACGGCGCTGGCCTCCGCGGTTTCGACGTCGGGGGCCAACCGCTGTGGCTACATCCTTGGCTGACACAAGGCGAGTCGCAGCGCGTTAATGTGGCGCAACCGCTCGTCGTCACGGGGATCGGCGAAGAAACTGACAACGCCGGCTATGTATTGATTTCCTCCGGATACGGCATGGGCGCCGCCTTGCTGCGGATCGCTCACGAAGACGATCAGTGGCAACTGAGCGAGGTGTGGCGAAATCGTAACCTCAAATCCAAGATGTCCAACTTCGTTCTGCACGAGGGGTTCGTGTACGGCATGGACAACGGCATCATGACCTGCCTGGATGCCAAGACAGGTAAACGCCAATGGAAGGGGGGCCGCTACGGTCACGGGCAAACCTTGCTGGTCGGCGGCGTGCTGTTGGTGCAAACCGAATCGGGCGACGTGGTGCTCGTCGAACCGAATCCTGAAAGCCATAACCAACTGGCAAGCCTGGCAGCGCTCAGCAATAAGACTTGGAATCACCCCACGCTGTCGGGCAACATCCTCATCGTCCGCAACGACCGAGAAGCGGCCGCCTTCGAGTTGCCGCTGCGGCAAATGAGCGACCTGGCGCTTATCCAACCGTCGACCCCCTAGGCGTCAGACGTAGGCTGCGTCGCGACGCACCTTTCGATGTAGGACGCTACGTCATCCAATGCAATTGCCTTTTGCTGTGCGATGGCTGGTCTGTTGCGCATTTCGCGAGACGACAACTGTTCTCAGCTACGGATCAGTTCACGGAATTCAGCGCTGGCGGACGAACCGCCAGCGGCAACCGCGCCGTTGCCCGTTTTGAGCGTGTGTGTCAATAAGCCCCCCTTCCCGGCTCGATAGCTCGCGATACACTATTGAAGTCGTCGGCAATAACTCCGGGGGGGCATCTCGCCGCGGCACACATTCGCCCGCCTTATGCAAGATTTTCTACCCGACGCTTCCAATGACTCAGCGGTCGATGACGTATTAGGTCTATCGGGTGCGTCGTGCCCAAATCGAAATCTGCGTTGACTTTAAGTAGCAATCTCATGGAAACACAAACCGACCTGCCCAGCCACGTGGGCCGCAAACCGCTTTCCGCGTCACAGTTGGAAAAGATGTGCTATCGCCTGGGGCTGGCACTCAATGCCGGCATACCGACCGCGAAGGCTTGGGAAAACGAGTCCCAACTGCTCACCGGAAAAACACGCCGCGCCTTTGACGATGTCCTGACCCGCGTCAAGGAAGGAACGCCGCTGGCGGATGCGATGGCCGAGGAAAACTGCTTTCCGCCGATGATGATCGAGATCGTGCGTGTGGGGGAAGAGACCGGGGAACTTGATCAGGCCTTTCTGAGAATTGCCGACCACTATCGCAATCTGGTGCGGATGAAAAAGACGTTCCTGCAGGGGGTGACATGGCCCGCCCTGCAGTTGATGGCGGCCGTCACGGTGATCAGCCTATTCTTCGTGGCCCTGCACGTACTGGAATCGAGGATTGCCAGTCTCCGTGCGCCGGACGTTTTCATGCTGGGCTTCTCGCCGCTGGGCAATCTGGCCCTGTTTTGGGCAGTGTTGTTGTCGCTGTCGGTCGGCCTCTTCTTGGTGGTCAAGGGAGTCCGGTCGGGCTGGTTTGGTTCGCTGCCGATGAAAATCGCCATGGCTGTTCCGCTGCTGGGAAGTACGATCAAAACCATGGCGCTGTCGCGTTTCGCCTGGTCGTTCGGTTTGGCGGTCGATGCCGGCATGAACGCGCAGCGAGCCATTCGCCTGGGACTGCGGAGCACGCAGAACAGTTTTTACAAGCTCCACGAAACAGCGATCGTGGCATCGATCGCCCAGGGGAAGGAATTCTTCCGCGCCTTGTATCAGACCGACGCGTTTCCCAAGGACTTGCTGCAGGCTGTTCAAGTGGGCGAACTGACGGGCAAATTGACGGAGAGTTTGGACCGTCTTTCGGAAGATTACCGCGATCAAGCGACGCTCAATCTTCGCCGCATCGGGCAGATCAGTGGGTTTAGCATTTTCATGATGGTCGGCTCAATGATCGCGTTCTCCGTGATGGTGATGTATGCCAGCTATCTGGGCACGATGGCGGAGGCGATGCAGGCCAACTCCCTCACGCTGGAGGAGATTCGGCAAGGGCAGAATACGACCAGCAATCCGGTCATTGCCGCGCGGAACGAAATGGTCAAGGAGTTCACCGAGAACAACGAAGACTTTAAGCAGATCGAATCGATCTATACGCATCTCGGTCGGGTCAACGAAATGAGCCCCGACGAATTCCTTGACGGGCTATTCCCGGAGTCCGCACCGGCCGGCGCTCGAACTCGCGAGCAGAATCAGCCAGGGGTAAATCGCCAAGAGCCGGAAGATGCGCACCGATAGGTGTGACCTTCTTGTCCCTCAGCTGCTTCATCGAGGCGAGTCTTGACATCACGCCGTCAGCGGGCGAAATTGTCCCCTGGGTGACCACAACCGGTTCACCGCTTCCCAACTGGGGTCCCGTTCTGTCTACAGCAATCGACTGAATCTGCGGGTGGTCCTTGGGAATTCGCCAAATGTTCCAATTCGAGCAGCCTGCTGTAAGGAAAGGGAACCGATGAATCACCGAACGACATGGATTCTCGCGGCAGTGTTCCTGATGGGCTGTGGTGCATGGGCGGATACAGAAGAGCTGAATGACGACAATGAGACGAACGGACGATACGGACCGTACACCAAAGCCGAGATAAAGGCCGCGATCAAAAGGGCCGGGGGACGGTGGAGCAGTACCAGCCGACGGGTCAGTTTCTCCGGCGCGCAAATCACGGAGGCAGAGTTAGAATACGTCAAATGGATTTCCAATCTCGAACATCTGCAATTCCCGGACAGTCCCATCACCGATGACGGGCTGGCGCACGTCGTTCAGCTTGACCGACTGAAATCACTCGATATCTCTGGGACGAAGATCACGGATGTCGGGCTGAAACACATCGTGGGACTCAATCGCTTGAAAACTCTCGATGTAGCCGGGACTCAGATCACGGACGAAGGACTGATAAATGTCACAGGGCTTATCGGTCTGGCCACGTTGGACGTCTCGAATACGCAGATCACAAATGACGGACTAAAACACCTTAAAGGGCTTCCCAAATTAAGTCGGATCCGGCTCGCCGGCACGCAGATTACCGATGGGGCGATTGAATTGCTTAGGAGCGTTCCGGAGTTACATGAACTGGATCTTGCCAGGACACAGATCAGCGAAGCGAGCCTGGAGCCCATTCAGAGAATCAGGAGATTGAAGAGATTGCACGTTTCGGCAGGCCAGTTTTCAGATGCCGAAATGGAGCGACTGACCGCTGCACTGCCCACTTGTCGCATTGTGCAGGACTGAGGACGCGTCGTGGAAGCCCGCACCAGATGGGTGGACGCGTCATGAGCGGATGCCGCCCTTGCAAGACGGCGATCAATGACGCAGACAGATTGTGTTGCTGGTCGCGGCGCGAGATGAGAGCGCAGCAGAGAAAAAGCGGGCGAAGGGGATCGAACCCTCGACATTTAGCTTGGGAAGCTAACGCTCTACCACTGAGCTACGCCCGCGCGGCCGGCCCGGCATTTGCGGGCCAATCTTGGATTCTACCCGGACCGTCGCCGCGTTCAAGGTCAAGTTGTGCGCCGCACCGACAGCGGCGTAGCAGAAATCTTGGCCGACTTCCGTTACAATCCCATTCCGGCGCAGTTGCTGCTTCATTATGGCGGGCTGCAGAAGCGCATGTTCGATTCAATCACTACAAACTAATGCAGGTCGACAATCGCCCCGCGTGCGGATGACCGGTTTGAACGCGTGCGGGGATCGAGGAAAAAGAAATGGCAACGGAAACGCAATCATCGGGCGTGCAGGAGTTAATCGAGCGGCTGCATGGAGAAGGTGTCGCCAAGGGGCAGGACGAAGCCGCGAAACTTGTCGACGAAGCGCGGCGGCAAGCGATGAAAATCACCGACGAGGCGCGGCGCGAAGCCGAGCAGATCCTCAGCGATGCGCGGGCGGAATCCGAACGGGTCCGCGTCGCCGGCGAAGACGGCTTGCGGCAAGCTGCTCGCGATGCGCTGTTGCGGCTGCAAGAATCGATTCGCGAAGAACTCACCGTGCACGTCCGCAAACTTGTCGCGCACAAAATTGAAGACCAGTCGTTTTTGGAACGTATGATTCTCGAAGTCGCGAGGAAGGCCATGCCGGACGATTCCGGGAAACATGTTGAAATCCTATTGCCCGACACCGCCGCGACGGTGGAGGAGCTTAGCCGCAATCCCGAAGACGCATCGGCCGGTTCATTAACACAATTTGTCCTCGGTCTCACGGGAGATGCGATTCGCGAGGGGTTGACGTTCAAACCGGCCGGCGACAATACCCCCGGTATTCGCGTACAGATCGTCGACCACGACGTGCAGATCGACCTCACGGCTGACTCGATCTCGGAGTTGTTGATGCGTCATGTACTCTTGCCACGGCTGGCGGCCGCACTGAACGCGGACGAGCGCTCCTGAATGGAGCGGGATCTGACGAGAACCAGTTTCAAAATCCGGTTGCGCCTGTTCGAGAATCTAACATACAAGTGTGGGCACGACGCGTCAGAGGGTTTTGAAACCAGTTGTATAGAGCGATCGGGTGATTGATTCTTCTTACTACATGTTGATCGCGAGCCTGCCGCACTTGCCCGCCGATTTCGACGCCGAGCATTTGCCGATCTCGCGGGAGCGGCTCGCGCAACGCTTAGGATTACTACAGCCCTGCGACGCCCAAGTCCTGGATCAGCTCACCGACTTTCTGGCGTGGGACCGCCAACCGTTGGACCGTACAGACGATGAGGTGGTGGCGCGTTACGAGCATTTGATGTCCACGATCTCGAATCCGCTTGTGCGAAAAATCATCACGCACCGTATCGACGTGCGGACAATCGTGGGAGGTCTGCGGAGGCGGCGCAAGGGGCTTGGTCCTCCCGTCGGCGCCGGCGAATTGGTCGAAACGATCGCCCGCAATTGGCAGCATCCGCAATTCAATCTGCAAGGACAACACCCCTGGATTGCGGAATTCGATAGACGTTTTTCGGCGGGCGACGCGCTGGGCGCTCAACGGCTGCTTTATCAAGTTGTGTGGGAACGGTGGCAACGATTGGCCGAACGCTATTATTTTTCGTTTGAGACCGTCTTACTGTATCTGGCGCGGTGGTCGATCATCGACCGTTGGGTTTCGCAGAACGAACAAGCGGGACAGCAGAAATTTGATCAATTGATCGAGGAGATTCTCGGTGAATACGCGCACCTCGACGACTGAGGGGCAAGTCATCGGCGTCAGCGGCAACATCGTCTCCATCGATGTCGCCGCAGGCTCATTGATGAAGAACCAGGTCAGCTACGTTTGCGTTGGCGACGAACGACTGAAAGCCGAAGTGCTCCGCGTTGAGGGACGTGAGGCTGATCTGCAGGTTTTTGAGGACACTCAGGGCATCCGCATCGGCGATCGCGTCGAGCTACACCCGCAGATGTTGTCGGTAACATTGGGACCAGGGTTGTTGGGAACGATCTACGACGGACTGCAAAACCCGCTCACCGAATTGGCCGAACGGGATGGATTCTTCTTAAAGCGCGGTCGGTATGTCAAACCGCTGAACGTGGCGCAGCGCTGGGCGTTTCAGCCGGCCTGTCGCACCGGTGATCGGCTAACGGCCGGCGGCCTGTTGGGCTCCGTGCAGGAACGGCAGGTGACGCATAAGATCATGGTCCCCTTCGGACAGCTCAGCGACGTCGAAATCACGTGGATCGGTGAAGGGAGTTTCTCCGTTGACGACACCATTGCCCGAGGCCGCGATACGGCAGGTCGCGAATTCGAGTTCACGATGTCCCAATCCTGGCCAGTCCGCCGCCCGCTTCCCGAATCGATGCTCCGCCGCCGCCTGGTCGAGCGGCAATTCCCCCATGAACCGATGGTGACCACCATCCGTATGATCGACACGTTTTTCCCGATTGCCCAAGGGGGAACCGCCTGTATTCCCGGCCCGTTCGGCGCCGGCAAGACCGTGTTGCAAGGGCTCATCGCTCGTTATTCGACCGTCGACGTGGTGATTGTGGTGGCCTGTGGCGAACGGGCGGGGGAAGTCGTGGAAACGATCACCGAATTCACCACGATGGACGATCCGCGTTCCGGTGGAAAATTGATCGATCGTACGATCATTATCTGCAACACCTCGTCGATGCCGGTTGCCGCACGGGAAGCGTCGATTTATACCGGCATTACCATCGGCGAATATTATCGGCAAATGGGCCTGGGCGTTTTGTTGATCGCCGATTCGACGTCGCGTTGGGCACAGGCGATGCGGGAGACATCGGGACGGTTGGAGGAGATACCCGGAGAGGAAGCGTTCCCGGCTTATCTCGATTCGTCGATCAAGAGTGTCTATGAGCGTGCCGGGCTATTGCGGACGGTCGACAGCTCTGTGGGGAGCCTGACAATGGTGGGGAGGGGGTGGCCCGCCGGGGGAAATTTTGAAGAGCCGGTCACGCAGGCGACGCTCGGCACGGTCAAGTGCTTCTTAGGACTCTCCTACGATCGCGCCTACAAGCGGTTTTATCCAGCAGTTGACCCCTTGATCTCCTGGTCGCGTTATCTGGAACAGTTGCAGCATCATTTCGATGCGCACATCGACCCGAATTGGACCGGGTCGGTCAAACAAATGAGCCGGTTGCTGCGCGACGGAGATAGCATTTATCAAATGATGCAGGTCACCGGCGAGGAAGGAATCACGCTGGAGGACTTCGTCACCTATCAAAAGGCGACGTTTCTGGACATGGTCTACCTGCAGCAGGACGCGTTCGATCCGGTGGATGTGTCTGTGCCGCTGGCGCGGCAGCGGGAAGCGTTCTTACTCGTCAAACGGCTGATCGATCGCCCCTATCGTTTCACGGACAAGGAGGCGGCCCGCGATTACTTCACGCGGCTTACGGGACTCTTTAAGAACCTCAACTATTCGGCCCGCGACAGTAAGGACTATGCCAAGTTTCTGAAGCAAATTGAGGAGTTGGAACAAGAGTTCTATGCGGCTGTCCCCACAGCTGACTGAGGGGCGACACCCCACAAACGCCAAATGCCGCCGAAGGGCTTCCTGCCCGTCGACGGCATCAATGCCGTTGGTTCCGCTGTCGTGAGACATCCTGTCTCCAATTTCGACGGCGGCGGCGATCTCTTGGCTAAGCGAAAATCAACTTGCGCCTAAAACACGTCCAGGATGAAGTGGTTCCCGGAGTGGTAAGGCCGTTCGGTCGGATAGAAGTTGTGCCAGTCGGGATTGTAGACCGGAATCCGCATTTCGGGCGGATAGCGGTGATACAGGCTGTCGAATGACCGCATGTGCGCGCTGTAATTGCGGGGATAATACACGTACGGATAATGATAGAAGCGGCCCCAATCATTAGGTTGCCCAACGCCGGCGGCTTGCACTTGGGCCGCGCTGTTTGAGCAATCCATGGCGGGAATGCCGATGACGGTCGACAGGAAAATCAATCCTGCCAAAAGGGTGCGACGCATGGGGATCTCTCCTTAGTACCCAAAACGGCTGTAGATGTCATTGTCGTGCCCAAAGGGAAAACGGGTCCGGCACGACAGTAACCGCGTCCGGGCCGAATCGATCATGTGACCCGAACCGCCCGGTCTTGCGTGTCATCCAGCGGGTGATGCTCCGTTTCACCCCCTAAACGATACGTTGTTGTCTGCAATGAATTTGTCCCGAGTCAACGGAACTTCGCCGCGCGAGTCACGCGCGACCATATAATTCATCGGCGCCCCACCGGCCAGTGCAACAGGAATAAACGGGAAGTTCGTCACGATCCCCCTCGCAACTCAAGTTGCGTCAAATACCCCGCATGTCGCTGCCGCCGGACATGGGCAGCTTCGGTATTGCCCAAATCCAACTGCCGTATTAAGTTAACGACCCTTTACGCACTGCAATTTTGAGGCGAAGTCTGGGAGTTTGATGAATGGAGTTATGTCGTAAATCATTCGGCGCCCTGCTGTTTTTTTCGCTTTCGTTGATACCCGCACTGCTTAGTGCCGGCGACGTCCAACCGGCAAACTTCTCGCAGCCTCCCAGCTTTAACGGTCCGATACGCGCGGCAGACGTCGAACCCCAGGTCCGGTTCCTGGCCGATTCGCGACTCAAAGGCCGCGGCGACGAGCCGAGCAAACAGTTGGCCCGCGATTATCTCATTAAGAAATACGCGGCTTGGGGACTGAAACCGTTATTCGCAAACGGCAGCTATCTGCAAGCGATCGACGGTCCCAAGGATGACGCAGGCCGTCCCACCGTACGCGGTTTTAACGTCGGTGCTTGGCTGCCAGGCAGTGACCCCGAGTTGCGCGATGAATTTGTCATTGTCAGCGCTCACTACGACCACCTCGGCATGCGGGGCGGGCGGATCTACGCCGGTGCCGATGACAACGCCTCCAGCATGGCGATGGTCCTGGAAACGGCGCGTCAACTCGCGTCGGCGCCCGCGCCACCTCGGCGGAGTGTCGTGTTCATCAACTTCGATCTGGAGGAATACATGCTCTGGGGATCGCGGTGGTTCGCCGCTCATCCTCCGTGGCCGTTGGAGCAGGTGAAATTGTTTATCACAGCCGACTTGCTGGGACGATCGTTGGGAGACCTTCCGCTCAATTCGGTATTCGTGATCGGCAGTGAACTGGCTCCCAATTTGCGTGAGCACATGCAGCGGATCGGCCCGCCGCAGGGCCTGGAGGTTCACCGGCTGGGAGTCGACCTGATCGGCACACGGAGCGACTACGGCCCGTTCCGCGATCGCGAGATTCCGTTTCTGTTTTTCTCAACCGGCGAGCATCCGGACTACCATACGACCCGCGACACGGCCGACCGCATTAATTACGAACAACTGGCCCGCATCTCCAGCTTGGTCTTGAAGATAACGCAGTCCGTAGCGGACGCCGACGAACCGCCGCAGTGGACTTCCCACCCGACGACCGACATCGAGGAGGTTAAGTCGCTGCACCAGATCACGACGAAGATCCTGGAAGCGGCCGATGCCGGCACACTGCCGCTAGGCAGCGTGCAAAAGTTTTTCGTCTCCAACATCCACACAAAATTCGGCAGCATCGTCGAACGGGGCGAACTCCGCCCCGACGAACGTCCTTGGCTGGTCCGTTCGGCACAGTTTCTGTTGCTTACGGTCTTTTGAACCGCTAAGGACCCTGAGACAACCCGTTCGTCATTCGCCGACCGGCTGGGCGGTATTGGCCATTTCGTGCGCCTGCCGCCAGGTGATCACCTCGATGCCGAGCTTTTTGACCTCGTCGATCACCTCGGGATCCTGAAAAATCCGTCGGTCGCTGTCACGGAGCTCGTGGCTGCTGGTGATCGCCGCCAGTTCGGGGCCGTCAAACCCGCAGTGGATTATGATCTCGCTCAACCCCGGTTTCAGGCCGCGCAGGACCTTGAGATAGTGCGCCTTGCGGGCTTCGTGCGGACCGCTTTCATAGTACATCGTGACGAAATCCAATACCGGCAAATCGTGCGCGCGGAGCAGTTTTTCCTTGGCCTTCAAGTTGTCTTTCAGTCCCGGGTACTGCCGGAGATGTTCCGGGGCCACGTTGCCCATGAACAAAATCGGCAGGTTGTACTCGACTCCCAGCCGCACATAAATTTCGAACAAATCGGCGCGCATCAGCAGCGTGCCCATATGCGTGTCGAGGTGCGATAATGGGATTCCCATTTCCTTTGCGCGTTCAATTTGCGCTCGCAGTTCGATCTCAACTTCATCGGCGCGGGCATTGGCAACGACTTCTTCGGCACCGTGGTACAGATAGCCGTCATCGTCCAGCAGGCTGGGCACCTTGTCCGGCGGAGAGACAGAGCGCCAGCGATAACCCTTAAATTCGGAATTGACGGTCAAATGAATGCCGTAATCTTTGTCCGGGTTCTGCCGCGCATAGGCGGCGAACTCGGGTAGCCAAGGGCAAGGGACCATAATGCTCGCTGAGGAAACGATCCCGTTCTCCATCCCGTCAATCGTTCCCCGATTGACCGAATGCGACATCCCGGCGTCGTCGGTGTGAATGATCAAATACCGTTTGCCGTCCGTTTCCTCGCCGACCGCCGCCGACGCGGCGAAACCGACGATGAGACATAAGGCGGCAACGAACCGGATTATGTTCCTGCAAGCAACTCTAAATTTTGAAACCGTCGCATTACCTCCGAGCCGCTGCATAATGTCACTCTCCCAGCACGTTATGTTGTTCGCCAATCAAAAATCTGTTTTCTGAACCGCTTTCGTTCAGGTTGCTCCGCCGATTCTTAGCGGCGTGTCTAATTGATATTCGGGTGCACAGGGGCCGTTGGGAAAAATTGACGATCAACGATCCGACCTATTGTTTTCCGCCGGCGATCATTGGGTCACTTTGCTCAGCAAGATACGCTGTGCACGACGTCAAGCCGTGGGCTTGGACTTTGCGTGCTCAAGCCTGGAAATCTGTATTTTAACCGTGTTACATCTGTGGCTACGTTTCATTTGTGGCAACGTTGAAACGGTTCCGCCAAAGACAGCGTCATTCCTTGATCGTTTTCATCAAGTCGCGGGCCTCTTCGGCGGCGTCGGAGTCGGGGTACTTATCGATAATCTCCTGCAGCCGCTGCCGGGCCTTGGCCGGCGCGCGGTTGATCAACGTCTTCGCCATCCGCAGCTCACCTTCCGCTTCGAGGTCGGCCGGTTTCTCTTCTGACCCCGCTTCGCCCGCGTCGTTGGTGTCACCGTCTTCAGGATGGGGCGATTCGGCGACCACGCCACTCGGATTGCCCTCTTCATCGGCGCGCAGATTGGGCAACGTCACGTCGGGATCGGGATTGTCCATGGCATAGACTTGACGCTTGTCGACCCGAATCAGGCGGCACTCCCACTCGTTGTCGTTGTTCAAGTGGACCAGGCATTCAACCGTATACCGCGGCATGCGCGGATCCTTGCCCTGGAGCACGCCCATAGCCGACCATTCCTCGGTCTGCGGGAAATATTTCATGATGGGACTCTCATAGATGCCGCGGGCATTGTATTTGAGCCGCATGAAACGATGCACGAACTCCTCGGCGGCGGTCGTCGCACCCTCTTTGGATCCGACTCGCTCCATCGATTTGATCTCGACGGCGTCGTCTTGGACCCGCTCGGAAAGCGGCCGATGCCGCTCGTCGATCACCACCGCTGGCTGCTGGTTTCCTGGTTCGGCTTCGGGTTCGGCTTGGACCTCTTCTGCCGGTTCCTCGTCCTTATCCTTGGTCCCCAAACATGCCAAACTGCATGCCAAACCGGAAAAAAGCAGCATTCCCAAGAGCAAACGGTTCATGGCCTACCCTTTTTCAACAAAACCACGGCATTCTCGGCGTCGCCGAGTTAATCAAAAGACGGTAAGTGCGGTAAATCCGCGGTTAGACTTCTATCGTCTTGACATTCCGAGCACCCTGCAAGTCATTTTATTGCGAATTGCCCGGAAATGTACAATGCATGGGCGTTGGGATTTCGCGGGCCGCGAAGAATCAAAACGTTGTCATCCGACCTGGGGAGTCTAGAATCCTGCGGTGGGCCTCCTATTTGCAATTTCTCACAAGCGGTGACTCATGACGATAACAATCGACTCCGATCCCGATCGACGTGGGTATCGGCTCTCGTGTGAACAATGGCTGCCGGCGCCGCTGGAGACGGTCTTCGAGTTCTTCAGCGACGCGAACCGTCTGGAGGAGATCACACCCGATTCGCTGAGTTTTCACGTGGAAACACCGGGCCCGATTGATATCGCTGCCGGAACGATCATTGATTATCGGCTGCGGGTGCATGGCATTCCGTTGCGTTGGCGGAGTGAAATCACCGTCTGGGAGCCGCCGTTTCGGTTTATGGACGTGCAGCTCAAAGGCCCCTACCGGAATTGGGAACACGAGCATACGTTTCGCGAGGCCGACGTGGGGACGATTGTCGGGGATACCGTGCATTACGCCGTGCCCGGCGGTTCCCTGATTCATCGCCTATTCGTCCAGGGCGACCTCAAGCGGATCTTTGCCTACCGGCAGAAAATCCTAGCTGACCATTTCGCGGCGAATGAATCGCTGACTACCGATCGCACATGAGCGGACTAATTTGGTTTCTTCGCCGCCACTATGAATTGCGCCAGGATTTCGACGTTGCGGCAGAAGGTCCGACAACTGAGGCTGGGCGCATCGGCCGGGATTTTGCTGCGCTGGCGGCGTGGGGCCGGTTCGATCCATGCTCCGCTTGCGTCTTGAGCCGCAATCACTGCCGCCGCCTGTTGCCGGAGCTTGTCCGTCATCCGGGGCGCTGTTGGCGGGGCGGTCAGTTTTCGTGGTTCGTTCGGCGGGCCATTTTTCTTCCAGCGTTCGTATTCCCGCTCAATATCATCGAGCCGGCTGCTGGTGATAAATCCGTAGTGCGTCGGCATGTCGTCGTCGCTGTAGGTCAGTTGATAGTCCTTCGTAAAGTACAACGGCTTGTTCGTGTGCAGTTCATAAAACCGCGCCATGCGACCGTCGGGCCGCTCGGATGAACGATAGTAGGCCAACGCCCGCGGGATCGGTTCCAAAAAGCGTTCTTTGCCGGTTTGGGCATACAACTTCATCAAGGTCCGCATCACACCTTGCGATTCCCCGCCGGAAAGCGCCGGCGGTTCGAACTTGCGCGCCCAGGCGGGATGCATCTCCGCGTCGTATTGCTGCGCCCAACCGGGCTGCGGTTGCGGCATTTGCGCCAGCAAGATAAAGTCGCCGGCCCGCTCGGCCGCCGCTGTATATTTCGGATCGCCATAGATCTCGGCCGCCCGGAACATGAGATAGATCATGTACGAAATGGTGTTGTAATTGGAAGTGTAATAGATTTTGTAGTCGACGGCGGGATAGGTGCGGGACCACTCGGCCGGATAACTCGCCTGTTTGACCGGAAACTGCTTGGCGTCGGGCGGCGACGAAAAGCGTTGCGGCCAGGCCCCGTTGGGGTATTGCGCGTCGATCAACGATCGCAGGGCGAACTTTGCAGACTCGTGGATTGGTTGGTTCTGGAAGTCGAGCGCGCGGTCAACGCGCATCAAAAACCGCAGCGCGGCCTGTGTGGTATCGTCGTCCAACGTCGTCGTGTTGCGGGCCAAGCGCGACTTGGAAGCCTTGGCCTTTTTGCCATCATCGTTGTCCGCGCGATAGGCGTACTTTTCACGATCCTTCTCCGCAAACTCGACGCGATAATCCCACCCGCCGGATTTCAGTTGGCCGCGCACTAGCGCCAGTGCGGTTTCGCGGGCAGCTTCCAGATAATAGGCGTCGCCGGTGAGTTCATAGGCGTCCAAATACGTTTCGCCCACCGTCGGTGTCCCCGGCGGCTGCACCCAGGCGGTCGTCGGCGACGCGGGGGTTTCGCCCTCACGCTCGCTGAAATCAGCCGCGTAGCGCCACAAATATCCGCCCTCAATGGAGACGTTGTTGCGGAAATACTCGACACCCCGCCTTAAGGCCTTTCGTGCTTCGTCGACCGTCGGTTCCTCAGCGGCCAACGGCACGGCAGCAATCGCCAACGACAACAATCCGACAGCGAGAATTCGTAAGCGCATCAGTTACCTATTGTTTGGGAAGAATCGGTGGAGAGTCACATGAACCGCAACCGGGCGGGCGAGGCTCCGGCCAAGCCACGCACAAAAGTGCGGCATCCTGCGTTGCAGTGTCGCCTGCAACCGCTCAACCTACGCTAGCAACTCGCGCACAATCTTGCCATTTACGTCGGTCAGGCGGAAATACCGGCCTTGAAACTTGAACGTCAGTTTCTCGTGGTCGATGCCGAGGCAATGCAGCATCGTGGCGTGCAGGTCGTGCACGTGCACCGGGTCGGCGGTGACGTTGTAACAATACTCGTCCGTCTCGCCATAGGTCATCCCCCCCTTGATGCCGCCGCCGGCCATCCAGATTGAGAAGCAGCGGGGGTGGTGATCTCGGCCGTAATCTTCGGCGGTGAACTTGCCCTGACAATAGACCGTCCGTCCAAACTCACCTCCCCACACGACCAGCGTGTCCTCCAGCAGTCCCCGTTGTTTGAGGTCCTGCACGAGCGCCGCGGAGGCCTGATCGGTCGCGGCGCATTGTTTGGCAATATCCTTGGGCAGATTCAGATGTTGATCCCAGCCGCGATGGAACAATTGGATAAACCGCACGCCCCGCTCCGCCAGCCGTCGCGCCAACAGGCAATTCGCGGCGAACGATCCCGGTTTCTTAGAGTCGGCGCCGTACAGATCGAAAATGTGTTGCGGCTCGCCGGCAACGTCCGTCAATTCAGGAACCGAAGTCTGCATGCGATAGGCGAGTTCGTATTGGGCGATCCGCGTGGCGATTTCCGGGTCGCCGAACTCGTTCAATTTGAGTCGGTTCATCTCGGCCAAATCGTCCAACATCCGCCGCCGCGTGCTTTCGTCAACGCCCTGCGGATTGGAGAGATACAACACTGGGTCGCCGACCGAGCGGAACTTAACTCCCTGATACTGCGTCGGCAAAAACCCGCTGCCCCACAGTCGATCATACAGCGGTTGTCCGCCGTCGCCGGAAACCATCGTGACAAACGCCGGCAGATCGCGGTTGTCGCTGCCCAGGCCATAGGCCAACCACGACCCCATGCTGGGCCGACCCGCGAGTTGTGCTCCGGTTTGAAAGAACGTTATCGCCGGATCGTGATTGACGGCGGTCGTGTTCAACGAGCGAATGATGCAGATATCGTCGGCGATCTTCGCCGTGTGCGGCAGCAGTTCGCTGATTTCCTGCCCGCTGTTGCCGTATTTGTCGAAACGGAACTTGCTGGGAGCGACCGGAAAGTGCTCCTGTCGCGACGTCATGCCGGTCAGTCGCTGGCCGCGGCGTACCGAATCGGGAAGATCAGTCCCCCGCAGTTCATTCAACTGCGGCTTATGGTCCAGCAGGTCCATCTGTGACGGGCCGCCGGACTGAAATAGGTAGATCACCCGCTTGGCCTTTGGAGCGAAATTCGGAAAACCGGACAAGCCGGCCCCATCGGCCGCTTGTACGGTGGGGGACTCGGCCAGCAGCGAAGCCAACGCCGCCACGCCGATGCCGGTGGCGGAGCGGCCGAAGAAATGCCGCCGGGTGAGACGGCGTGAGATATCGACCGGAAAATTCATTGGACCACGCCTCCCGCACTGGCGGACCAGCCGCCAGAAGCACCCCGAATTACGAATCCTTCTGCAAGAGCGTTCGTCCGAATGGAAGGGCGAGGCTCTTGCCGAGCCGTGAGC
>CALFYU010000677.1 GCA_937952455.1 uncultured Planctomycetaceae bacterium | reverse complement strand
GACTGGACCGAAGAGGACGTGATGAGTCTGGCTGTCAGTGGATGACGTTCCTTTTAGTTTTCGATGGCAATGTATTCTTAAGGTCTTCCATGATCGTTGGACTCGACCATGTGCAACTTGCCATGCCTCCCGGCGGAGAAGAAGCCGCTCGCCGATTCTATGGCAAACTATTGTCTCTCAAGGAGATCGAAAAACCGCCCGCATTGAAATCGCGCGGCGGCGTTTGGTTCATGATCGCCGACGGGCGGCAATTGCATTTGGGGGTTGAACAGGACTTCCGCCCGTCGAAGAAAGCGCACCCCTGTTTTGTGGTCGGCGATGAATTGGAGGACTTGGCGAAGCGGCTGAACGAAAACGGCGACGACGTGCGTTTCGACGATCTCAATCCCCCAGCGCGTCGTTTCTACACACACGACCCATTCGGCAACCGATTAGAATTTACCGATCGAACGAGCGCATGCTGAACATTTGCCGTTGCCTGTCCGGGTACGCATCGCTGCAGCCACAGGCCGACAATCACGCCGTTTGGTCAGCAGCATACCCGGGAAGAATCTTCGCCACGAATACCGCCCGGCCGTGTTCGCTGTAGCTCCAACGGATCATGTCGGTCAGACATTGCATCACATTTTCATAGTCGCCCACAATATATGTGCACGTCGGCCCCGGTGTGACCTTTAGCCCCGGACAATCATTCAGCTTGCGAATGAAGTCCTTGATCAGTGCGCGATAGTCCTCGCAAAACGGATACATACTGAGTTCGAGGGTCGTGACCATTGCTGCGCAAGCTCCCTTCTCATTTGCGGTGGCGTTGGGTGCCCATGCTGGCTGTGCAGCGAAGGGTTGTCGATCGTGCAATCGGCACGGCCGCGCAAGCCGCCAGCGGCACTCTTTTTTCTCAACGTCTGCTAAGTGACTAACAATTCCAAGAGCGGCGACGCGTCGACAAAGTCCTCGACCAGCAAATCGGGATTGGACTCCCGCAAGGCAACAAGGTCGTGTGTGCCGGTGGCGACGGCGATGGCGCGGGCGCCGATCGCCCGCGCGCAGCGGACGTCCAGCGGTGTGTCGCCAATCACGTGAATCCGATCGGGCGCGATACTGCCATTAAACCGCGCGTGGACCTCCGCCAGTGCCAACCGCGCAACGTCGTCGCGATCAATGTGGTCGCCGCCGAATCCGCCAAACGTGAAATACTCATTCAGCCCGTAGTGCCCCAGTTTGTGCTGCGCCGCCGGATGCGAATTGCCGGTGAGTAACCCCAGCACCACGTCTTCCCGCTGGGCGAGCAGGGCTAATAGCTCTGGAATCCCCGCCAGGACGCGCCCCGGACAGGCGGCCAACGAGACCGGTAGATGTTCCAGATAGGCTGCCAGGTAGACCTGCCAGTTCTCGTCGCTGCTCTCCACGCCGTGGATTTCAAACAGCTCTTCAACGATCGCCCGGTCGGTCCGGCCCGTGGTGACGACTTCGGTGCGGGACGCGTCGCAGCCGTAGACCGTTTGCATTGTCGTCCGCAGCGCAGCGATTCCCGCGCCGGCGGTGTGGATCAATGTGCCGTCAATATCGAACAAGCAAACGTGCATCTCGTCGTCGCGCCGCCTCACTCAATGGACCTGTTCATTCGCGCAGCTGCGCGTCGCCGTTATGCGAACATCTCAGGCACGAAACTTGCCGATTCGGGGACCAGCGGAATCTGGCGGTTCCCGCGATCGGTCAACGTGGCGTGCGGATCGATGCCCAGGGCGTGATAGATCGTCGCCAGCAGATCCTTGGGACCCACCGGCCGGTCAATCGGGTCGCCGGCATGTTTGTCGGTCGCACCGATGATCTTGCCCCGCGCCATTCCGCCCCCGGCAAACAGCGCCGAGTAGGCCCGCGACCAGTGATCCCGACCGCCCCCGTTGGCCGAGTTCAGTTTGGGTGTCCGCCCGTGCCCGCTGAGACAGACCACCAACGTGTCGTCCAACATCCCCCGCTGTTCCAGGTCGAGGATCAGTCCCGAAAACGCGCGGTCAAACGGCGGCAACAATTGGTCGAGCATCCGCGGATAATGATTCCAGTGGGTATCCCAGGCGTCACCGGCCAGGCCGTATTCGTCCCAGAAGACGCTGACCAATTTGGTTCCCGCTTCCAGCATCCGCCGCCCGGCGAGACAGGCTTGTCCAAAGAGCGTCATGCCGTAGAGATCACGCGTCGCTTGCGGTTCGCTGCGGATGTCCAACGCGTCGGACACCTTCCGCGAGGTAATCAGCGAAAAGGCCATCTCCTGGTACTGCGACATCGCGCGGGCCGCGGAGGTCGCATCGAGTTGTTGCCGCGATGCGTCGAATTGTTCCAGCAGGCTGCGGCGGCGATCGAGCCGGTCCAGCTTGACTTCGGGCAATGGCTGTGTCGTCGGCAGTTTGAAGTGGCTGTTCTGGTCGCAGCCGACATACGGATCGTGGCAATCGATCTTCATGTCCTGCAGCGTCTTCACCACCGATCGCGTGGCCTGTCCGACGTATTCGGTGAACACCGGGTTGTAGCTGGCACCCAGATAGGAGGCATACGGTCCGGCGCGGGCCACTTCACCGACGCGCTGGCTGCTGAAGGGAAACGGCAACGCCAAGTTGTCCGGCACCGCCGACGGCCGACCGCGATTCTTTTGTCGTTCGAAAAACTCAACCACCGAACCAATATAGGGATGGTGCCGCTGGTCGAACGGGCTGAGTTCCATGGCCGTTTCGATCGAGGGGATGCCCGTCGTGGCGAAAGCCACGCCGTGTACGGGGTGCGCGTGGGTCACCGACCGGACGACCGTCACGCGATCCATCATCTTCGCCATCTCGGGAAGATGTTCGCAGACGTCCAGCCCCGGCAAGACCGAGGGGATGGGCTTCATCGTCCCGCGGATTTCCACCGGCGCCTGCGGCTTCATATCCACGGTTTCCAGCTGGCTGGGAGCTCCGTAGAGGTACAAGAACAGGCACCGCTTGGCGGCGCCGAATCCACGCCCGTGTTCCACCGCCGTCGCGGCAGCCGCCGGTTGTGCGGCCAGCAACTGCGGCAGCGAAAGCCCCGCCGCCGCCAATCCGCCGGCATGCAGCAGTTCGCGCCGCGTCAAGCGGCTGGGAGACGGTCCGCCCAGAATTGAAATCGGCGATCCGAGAACCCGCAGCATGGACCACTCCCCTTCGGTGAAAACAACGAATCAAGCACCTCTGTTATGATACCGGTTGGGGGGGCTCGTCACAAGAGGCGAGTGCTCCCGCGTCGCGGCCCGGCAACGGAGCGCGCGCCCGTCCTATACCGGGCGGAACCTCCACAGTCACGTCTCGTATCCAATTCATACCAAATTGGAAAAACTCAAACGAAAAAAGGGTGCGGAGACGATTCTGCCTCCGCACCCTCGGGTGACGATTCAGCCGTGTTTAGACGGGATTAGAATTCGCCGTTGACCTCTTTCCCTTGACGGGTAATCAACGCAGCCAGCGTAAGCGGGCTGAGGCTGGCGTTGAGGAATTGGACGGAGCCGTCCGCCAACAGCGTGAAACAGCCGCCCGTGTGCCATGAGTAGGCGCTGGAGCCAAGGCGATTCGAACAGTTGATGATGCAGGGTCCGCCGCCGTCGCCGGCCGCGATGTCCGTCCCGTCGGGATTGGCACCCTTGATCCAGTTCTCATGCCAGACTTCACCCCAGCCACCACCGCCAAACAACGCTTGCCCGACCGCTTCCGGATCGTTAGCGGGATCTGCGGGGTTGCCGTTATACGGCACGAGAGTTCGCCTACGATAGAATTTATTCTTGCCAGCCTGCTCCATGAGTAGAA
>CALFYU010000676.1 GCA_937952455.1 uncultured Planctomycetaceae bacterium | reverse complement strand
CTCGCACATGATCCCTGCCCGCTCGATCGCGTTGTCGAGTTGCCGCACGTTTCCTTTCCAACGGGCCGACATCAAAAGCCGCATCGTTTCACTGTCGACGCCGGTAACTCGTTTGCCCATCTTGGCGGTGTGCTTGCCAAGGAACGCGTCGACGAGTTCGGGAATGTCGTCTAGCCGCTCGCGGAGCGGGGGAATTCGCATTTTGACGCCGTTAAGCCGATAGAATAAATCTTCTTGAAATCGATCTTCGGAGACCTCAGCGGCCAAATCGCGAGTGGTGGAGGCGACGATGCGGGCAGAGATGGTTTGCGGTTCGACGCCCCCCAACGGAACGACTTCTTGAAATTCGAGCACGCGCAACAACTTGGCCTGCGTCCCCAAAGGCAATTGCGCAACGTCGTCCAGAAAGACGGTCCCTTCGCCGGCGTGGTGGAAAACCCCTTGTTGATCGGACTCAGCCCCGGCAAAGGCCCCCTTGCGATGACCGAAGAGTTGGCTCTCCAAAAGTTCCACCGGCATCGTGGCACAGTTGGCGGCCAGAAAACGCTCGGACGAGTTCGGCCCCGCTTGGTGAATGGCGCGGGCGAACAGTTCCTTGCCGGTCCCGCT
This sequence comes from uncultured Planctomycetaceae bacterium, assembly GCA_937952455.1. Lineage (GTDB taxonomy): Bacteria > Planctomycetota > Planctomycetia > Planctomycetales > Planctomycetaceae > Symmachiella. The sequence goes on along the minus strand of CALFYU010000676.1, from coordinate 6,352 downwards.
TTCCCCTTCTAACAGCACATTGGACCGGGTGACGGCGATCTTGCGAATCGACGCTTGCGCTTCGCGAATGGGTATGCTGCTCCCTACGATTTCGCCGAACGCATCCTGCCGCGACAATTCGCGGCGGAGCGCCTGGTTCTCGACGTACAGTTGCCGGAAGCGAAACAACCGGTCGATCTTGTGCCGCAGGTCTTCGAACAACACCGGTTTGACGAGGTAATCCGCCGCGCCGGCATGAAAAGCCTCGACGGCGTTTTCGACGGTCGCGTAAGCGGTGAGCACGAGCACGAACAGGTTGGGATCGAGTTGTTGCAGCCGCCGGAGCAGGGCGATGCCGGGGCCGACGGGGATTTGTACTTCTCACAGCGCAACCTGAAAATCCCGCTCTCTCGCTAATTCGAGTGCTTCACCTACATTCGCCGCCTCGACGACGTCAAACCCCTCGCCGGTGAGGAATTCGCTGAGCGTCGTGCGAATCACGACCTCGTCTTCTACGATCAAAATCGCTGGTGATTTTTTCACGGTGCTGTCACTTCCGTTCTAACCCCCGCAGACTCCAAAACGTCGGGATGCTCGCGGACCATGTCGCAGGTGACATAGACGACAAACGTCGTCCCGGCGGGAGAACTTTCCCGCAGCTCGATCCGCCCCTCACCCGCCTGCTCGATGATGCTGCGGCAGACAAATAGCCCCAAACCGGTTCCGGTTTCCTTTGTGGTGAAATATGGCTGAAAAATCCGCTGTTGATCGGCGGCAGAGATGCCGTGCCCGTCGTCGCGAATGGCGACTTCGATGGCACCATTGCGAAGTTGGGTCGAGATTTCGATCGTCCCCCCTTCGTCGGTGGCGTCCATCGCGTTGAGAATCAGGTTCAACAGAATCTGCACCAACTGGTCCCGCGCGCCTCGCAACAGCGGCAATCCCGTCGCATAGCGCGTTGCAACTTTCTTGCCCTTTTTGCGTTTATAATATTTGGCGATATTCAGCGCCGCGTCGATGATCTCGTGGATGTCGCATTTCGATTTCTGCGTCGTGGCGGGACGGCTGAAGTCGACGAGTTCCCGCAGTGTACGTTGAATTCGCCGCAACTGATCGTCGACCATGCTCAGTTTTTCGCGGGTGTACTCGTCCGTAGGCCGGCGATTGAGCATTTGCACCAGAGAGCTGATCGCCGCCAACGGATTGCCGACCTCATGTGCAATCCCGGCGGCCAACAGGCCGAAGGCGGCATGTTTCTCTTGCTGCACGAGCTGCGCCTGCGACTCCTGCAATTCCTTCGTCCGGGCGGCGATCCGCTGTTCCAGTAGTGCTTGGTTCTCGGTTAGCTCCTCGTTTAACTGCCGCAACCGGCCGCCCGCACTTTGCAGCAACCCGCCCAGCGAGGTTCCCGCCCAGGTGACCCAGCCCATGAAGATCAGCATCAATATCAGCGATTCCACCGAGCCGGCTGCGAGTTGCATGCCATCGCCGTCAACGTCCCGAGCGCGGCTGACGAGCACGAGCGTGGCAAAACTCAAACTATGCAGCGCAAATGTCGAGAACGTCAGGCCCCGCGAATAGCGCAGGGCGAAGACCAACAACGATAAAAAGTAGTAAAACCGAAAGGGGCTTTCGGCCCCCTGGTCGAAATAACACAGCAGGCCGATGAAGACTGCCTCCATCACAGCCACAATCAACGGCGCGTCGCTCAGAAAGACTTTGCCGCGGATACTCCAGATCGTGTCCAACAGCGCATAGACGGCGCCCAGCGTGAGGATCGCGTTCATCGCCGGCTGGTTGTGCATGTCGCGTCCCAGCACATTCACCAGCGCATACCCCACGCACAGTCCGAACCAACGGATGCGGACGGTGATGGTCTCCGCCGCCAGATCCCAACGGGGAGAATTCTCGGATGTGCGGCCGGAGGCCGTGTCGTGACTCACCGGAACTCCAAACGAATGCGTAGGAATTGAGATATTTTTATTATAGATAAGTCACTCGCCGTGGGTAGCGTTTTGCCGCCCTGATTTCCGGCAAGATTTCGGTCTCTGAACGCGTCAACGCGATAGGCGTCCCGGCGACCTTTTGCTACACTCCCCGCTGCAGGAAGCACCCATTTCTGACCGAATCGAGTGAACCACCGATGAATATTGTGATCGCCACATCCGAAGCCGTTCCGTTTGCCAAAACGGGCGGACTCGCCGACGTCACCACGGCACTCGCCAAGGCGCTGCAGGACCTAGGACACGAAGTCTCGCTGTTTCTCCCCTACTACCCGCAGAAATACGCAGCGGGAGCGGCCGCCGATTTGCCTTTGGCCTCGACCGGCCACGACGTGTCCGTCCCCGTCGGCGGAAAAAAACGGGGCGGCCGCGTGCTGCGAACGTCGCTGCCCGACGCCGACGTCAGCGTGTACCTCATCGACCAACCCCTGTATTACGACCGCCGCGAACTGTACGGCGAAAACGGCGCCGACTACAAGGACAATTGCGAGCGGTTCACATTCTTCAGCCGCGCCGTTATGGAGGCGACGCGGCTACTCGATCTGCGTCCCGACATTCTGCATGCCCACGACTGGCAAACGGGGCTGATTCCAGCGCTGCTGAAATTGGAGTATGGCCGCACGAGCCAATTTGCACAGACCGGCTCGGTGATCACGATCCACAATCTCGCGTTTCAAGGGCAGTTCTGGCATTGGGACATGGCGCTGACCGGGTTGGACTGGAAACACTTCAATTGGCGGGAAATGGAATTCTACGGCCACTTAAATCTGCTCAAAACGGGGATCGTCTACAGCGACTTTATCACCACCGTCAGTCCCACTTATGCGCACGAGATTCAAACTAAGGCAAACGGGGCCGGGCTGGACCCGGTGTTGTTGCATCGGGCCGATCGCCTGATCGGCATCCTCAACGGCGTAGACATGTCACAGTGGAATCCGGAAACCGATCCCTACCTCGCGCGGAACTACGACTCCCAAACCCTCGCCACCGGAAAGGCGGCCTGCAAGGCCGACTTGCAGAAACGGCTGCGGCTCCCCCAACGGCCGGAGGTCCCGCTGGTCGGCATGGTGTCGCGGATGACCGACCAAAAAGGACTGGACATCATTGCCGGCTGCATCGACGCAATTCTGGTGAAGGATTTGCAGATGGTGTTTTTGGGGACCGGCGACGCCAACTACGAGTCATTCTTGACCACGCTGGCCGAAAGGCACCCTGATAAAGTCTCCGCCACGATCGGCTTCAATGAGACGTTGGCCCACCAGATCGAAGCCGGCTGCGACATGTATCTGATGCCGAGCCGCTTTGAGCCGTGTGGGCTGAACCAGATGTACAGTTTGGTTTACGGCACGGTGCCGATCGTACGCGCCGTGGGGGGATTGGCCGATTCGGTGGTTGACGCCACCGCGGACAACTTGCGTTCGGGAATCGCCAACGGGTTTTCCTTTGTCGAATACCATGCCGACGCGCTGTTGGCCACCGTCAAGCGGGCGCTGGCGGCGTATCAGGATCAGCAGCAATGGAGGCAGTTGGTCGCCACCGGCATGTCGGCCGATTGGTCGTGGCAACGCAGCGCTCGCCGCTACGTCGACGTCTACCAACACGCGGCGCTGCGCCGCACTGTGGCGGCCGCGGCCCGTTAGTCGACAGGGCGGTCCGATTCGGTTATCGTGATATTTTGACCTGTTTCTGACGGCCTGCGCGGCCGTGGTCACGATTTTCCGATTGAGGACTCCCATGAAACTGCCGCAACAATCGCGACGCGATTTTCTGAAAACATCTGCTCTCGGAACCGCGCTGTGGGTCAGCGGGATCGAGAGCACGCGGGCTGCGAATTCTCCCAATGAAAAGCTCAATATCGGCGCCATCGGTGTCGGGGGCCGCGGACGCGCTGATTTGAATGCCGTCACGACGGAGAACATCGTCGCGATATGCGACGTCGACGACGTACGCCTGGGCGAAGCAGCCAAGAACCTTTCGTCAGCCAAGACCTACAACGATTATCGCAAACTCTTGGAGCAAGACGACCTCGATGCCGTCGTCATCGGCACGCCGGATCACCACCATGCTCCGGCCGCCATTCGCGCGCTCAAGCGCGGCCTACACGTCTACTGCGAGAAGCCGCTCACGCACACGGTCCGCGAAGCCCGCGTGCTTACTGAGACCGCCCGCAAGATGAACGTCGCCACGCAAATGGGGACGCAAAACCACGAGCACCCCGGCTACCTAAAGTCAATTGAACTGGTGAAACAAGGGGCCATCGGCCCGGTCCGCGAAGCGCACGTAATCACCGACCGCCCCGGCCGATGGTGGGACCAGGGGCAGACCGTGCCGCAAGATCGCCCGGAGATTCCCCAGGAATTGCACTGGGATTTGTGGCTGGGCCCGGCGGCTGAGCGTCCCTACAGTCCTGCCTATGTGCCCTTCGCCTGGCGAGGTTGGTGGGATTTCGGCTGCGGCGCAATCGGCGACATGGCAATTCACCTGATGGATCCGCTGTTCATGGCGCTCGATTTGGGGGGACCAGTCAAAGTCACCTCGACCGGCCCGGCGGTGCTGCCCGCCAGCGGCCCGACCGAAATGATCACCAAGTTCGAGTTCGGCGCAAGAGGTGATTTACCCCCCTGCACCGTCTATTGGTATGAGGGCGAGGCCAAACCGACCGGCGAGGTGGCGGAACTACTGCCGATGAACGGCCACCTGTTATTAGGCGACGACGGCAAGATCGCCTGCCAGCACTCCAAATATCCGACGCTGATCAAAGGGGACGAAGTCCGTGACCTGACTCCCATGCAGGCGGTGCCGTTCTCCGACTCGCAGCATCATCAGCAATGGATCACCGCCTGCAAAACCGGTAGCCCCACCGGCAGCAACTTTGATTATGCCGGACCGTTTACGGAAGTCGTCCTGTTGGGCAACGTCGCCTACCGCACCGGCTCGACGATCCATTACGACCCGCAAACGATGAAGATCACCAATAACGCAGCGGCGAACGACCTGCTGGACAAAGAGTACCGCAAAGGCTGGGAAGTCTAAATAGTAGGCGGTAGGCAGTAGACAGTAGGCAGAAAACGATCCAGCTGCCGGCTCCGCTGGGGGGGTCACACGGCAAATCGACGACCAAACTCACCCGTAACCGCAACCAAGGACCAATAGCCATGTTCAATCGCCGTGAAATTTTGGCCGCCGCGGCCGCTGCTGCTTCGACGTATGCCTTGGGACCGTTTCCGACCGGTTGGGCCAAGGACGATTCCGGCAAGCGCCGCAAGATTCTGATGTTCACGCGTAGCCAAGGTTACCAACACGGATCTGTCAGCCGCGAAAATGCCGAATACGGACCGGCGGAATTGGTGTTGATGGACCTGGGCCAAAAACACGGCTTCGACGTCTACGCCACCAAGGACGGCACGATTTTCACCCCTGAGAACATCGCCAAATACGATGCGTTTTTCTTCTACACGCAGGGGGATCTGAGCAGCACCGAAAGTCGCGACGGTGCCCCACCCGTTTCCGCTGAGGGGAAAGCCGCGTTTCTCAAGGCGATCAAGGAGGGCAAGGGCTTCGTTGCTACGCACAGCGCATCGGACACCTATCACTCGCCCGAGCACTACGGCAAGAACCAGTTCGTCAATCAGCCGAATCGCGATCCGTATATCGAAATGATCGGCGGCGAATTCATTAAGCACGGTCCGCAACAAGTGGCCACGATGGGCATCGCCGACCCGAAGTTTCCCGGCCTCGATGTCGACGGCAAGTCGTTCAAAATCAATGATGAGTGGTACAGCCTGAAGAACTTTGCCGACGACCTGCACGTGATCCTGGTTCAGGAGACCGCCGGCATGAAAGGCAGCGATTACGACCGGCCGAATTATCCGGCAACGTGGGCGCGCAAACATGGGAAGGGACGCGTGTTCTACACCTCGATGGGACATCGCGAGGATGTCTGGACGAATCCCATCTTTCAGAATTTGATTCTCGGCGCACTCTCCTGGGCGACCGGCAACGTCGATGCGGACATCACCCCCAATCTCCGCGAGGTGACGCCCGATTTCGCCACGATGCCCCCCGCTCCGAAAAAATAAGGTTCGCGGCGGTACCGCAGTCGCTGTCGACAATCCATTCGCAACTCCAGCCGACGGCGTGTCAGCCGTCGGTTTTTTTCGATGAGGTTCGCCCGTGGGCATCTATGAAGAACTGGGAGTCACGCGGATCATCAATGCCACCGGCGCCGTCACCCGGTTGGGGGGCGCGCCGATGCCGGAGGCGGTCCTTGACGCTTTTGCCGCCGCGGCGGGCGAATGCGTGTCGCTGGAAGAACTACAGGCGGCCGCGTCACGCCGCATTGCCGCTGCCACCGGGGCCGAAGCGGGAAT
>CALFYU010000675.1 GCA_937952455.1 uncultured Planctomycetaceae bacterium | reverse complement strand
CCGTCGCGAATAACTTCGGCAGTCTGCTCGGGGCGGTTTAAGTAACCTTTCATCACGTTCGGACCGCTGATGAGCAACATGCCGGGCGTGTTGATGCCCAGGTCTTCCCCCGTTTCCGGATCAATGACCTTAGCAGCGACGCCGGGAACGGGATGGCCGACGGTCCCTTCCTTGATGCCCGCCTGATTCGACATGGCCGAACGGTGCGCGGGAATGTTGGCGGCGACGACGGGGGACAACTCCGTGGTACCGTAACCTTCGATGGGGCGCACGCCGAATTTGTCTTCAAAAGCCTGCGCCACTTCGGGCGGCATCTTCTCAGCGCCGCAGATCACCAGGTCGATCGTAGCGAATTCTTCCGGCGAGCAGCGTTTGATATAGGTCCGCAGGAAGGTGGGCGTGGAAATCAAGATCGTGCCCTTATATTTCTTGCACAGCTTGCCGATCACCCGCGCGTCAAGCGGGCTGACATGGTACGTAATCCCCATCCCTCGAGTGAGCGACAACCACAGGTTGCCGGTGAATCCAAAGGAGTGGAAAAACGGCAGGATGCCCAGGATGGTATCCTGATTCGTAAAGCGGAAGATTTGGTTGATGGCTTCGACGTTGGTCGAAATGTTGTGCTGCGTAAGCATCACCCCTTTGGGATCGCCCGTCGAACCGGAGGTAAAAATGATCGTCAGCAGATCGTCGGCTTGGATTTTGGTCAGTCCCAAGATGCGTTCCAGCACGAATGCCGGTAGTAAATAGGCCTCGGCAGCCGAGTTGAGTTTGTCGGTTGTGGTGACTTTCTCACGCAGATCGTCCAAATAAACGATCTCCGCATTCAGCTTGAGGTCCAACTTTTCCATGACCTTGCGGCTGGTGAGCACATGTTTGATGCCGCACTGGGCGATGCAGGAGTTCAACGTCTCAGACGAGACCGTGTAGTTGAGATTGACCGGCACACGGCGCGAGATACTCAGCGCCGCATTGACGAGCGTGGCGCCGACCGACGGGGGGATCAACACGCCGACCATGTTCTCGTCGTCGGCGAGCACCTCGCGGTCCAGGAGACGTTTCAAAATTAGCGACCGCAGAATCGTTTGTCCGCCCGTACATTCCTGTCCGGTGGAGTCGGAGATTTTGAGGCGAAACATGCCTTTGCGGCAATTCCGCAGGAACTGTCGTGGCAAGACCATTTGCCGTCCTTTGCGTTGTTCCATCGCTTGAACTCCCAGATGTTGAACCGCTTGCCGTACTTGGCTGACGGTTTGGGGTTGGTGAATGGGATTTCCGAAGTGAATCGAGATGGGATAGGGCCAGTGGCGGGGCCATTTCCAAAATAGCTTTCCGCCGGAATAACTGAAAATGCTGCCCCACAATTCGTCAAGGTAACAGGGAATGATCGGGGCGTCGGTGCCCTCGACGATTCGCATCAACCCCCGTTGAAAGGGCTGCAACTGTCCCGTACGAGTGATTTGTCCCTCCGCGAAAATACAGACGAGTTCGCCATTTTCAACGGCCTGCTTGGCTTCCAGGAGGGCGCGGACCATGGCCTTGGGGCCGCCGGTTCCCTTAATGGGAATCGCCTTCATCGTCCGCGTCAACCAATTCAGCCCCGGATTCTTAGTATAGTCGGCATAAACCAGAAAGCGGATCAGCCGGTCCGAACTGGTGAGGATCAAAACGCCGTCTACCCACGATACGTGATTGGCGACGATCAAGGCGCCTCCCGTTTCCGGCAGGTTGTGCTGCCCGGTGAGGCGAACGCGATAAACCGTGCGGGTCAGCAGCCAGAGGACAAACCGAATCGTGGCGTCGGGCAATAGCGTGAAGATGTAGATCAGCACCGGAATCGTGCCGAGGCCGGCCGCCAAGAAGATCTGGCTGGCACTCATGTTGAGCTGGCCTTGCAGGACGGGAAACAGTAGCGAGACGAACAGCATTCCGGCGAACGTGATGAAGTTTGCGGCGGCGAGAATTGTGCCCCGGTTTGCGGTCGAACTGCGGTGCTGCAAGAACGCCTCAAGCGGAATGTTGAACAATCCGGCGCTGATGCCCAAGAAAAACAACCAGACGCACGACTCGACCATCGCCTGCTGGACGACAGAGCCCGTAGGAAAGTCGACCTTGTTTCCGGAGTGATACAGCAGAAAGGAACTAATCACGATGCCGACGGCGCCCAGGGGGACGATGCCCAACTCGACTTTGCCCCCGGACCAGATGCCGGCCAGCACGCTGCCGAAACCGACACCGGCAACGAGGACCACTAGCAGCGGCCAGATATCCTCTTGCGGCAACCGCAGATCTTCCGTTCCGTAGGGATCGATATTGATATTGGCCAACGATGCCAAAAACCAAAAAAAGGCAATTCCCAACGTCGCTCGCAAGAGCGCCTTGTTTTTCCACAACAGCCGCAGATTGCGTCCGGTATCGACGACCGGGTTGTGTGGAAACTTCTTGTCGGCGTCGGCGGCCGGAACCCGCCGGATCATCAAACTGGCGATCAGCCCGACCACGGCAACACCAACCAGGGCGACGGCCGATATCCAGAGTTGGTCGGTACCATACGGTTTCGTCGCCCCGAATAACAGCAGCCCGCCGACGAAACCCAATGCCGAGGAGACGACCGTCACCAGGCCCATCCAACCGTTGCCCGTGGAAAGGTGTTCGCTGTCGAGCAATTCGGGAATGCTGCCGAACTTCGCCGGTCCGAACAGCGCACTTTGGGCGCCCATCAACGCCACGACGACGAACAGGCTGTAGGTGTTGCCAATGTAGATGGCGGCCACGCCCAAGAGCATGATGGCGACTTCCGCCACCTTGCAACCGACGATCACCGTCCGCTTGCTGAATTTGTCGGCGAAGTATCCCGCATAGGGAACAAACAGCAGGTACGGCAGCGTGAAACAGAACAATCCGATCGATAACGCCAAATTGGCGTCAATGCCTTGCTCGTCAAACCGGATCTTGGCGATCGGCACGACGAGCCAACGGAACATGTTGTCGTTCATCGCCCCCAGGAACTGCGTGACGAGCAGCGCGACGAAGCTCCGCGACATCAGGTGATCGCTCGGCGGAGGCGGCAAGGCCGGTTGTCCGTTTTGGCTCATAGCGTCGCTCCGATACAATTCGGAAGCACAGTCATCGGGCGAATTGAGGGCACAGCGGCGTGGTCAGTCGGTGGAATGAGGGAAAAATAGCACATAAAATCGCTGCCAAGCGTAGCGATATTAGCGGGGACCGGCAATCCGGGATAGTCGATCGTTTCCGTTGAGCATGGATAACGGAAGTCTAGGTCGGAATCGCCGATTCGTGTTTCTCTATTGCCGGATCGCCTTCCCGCAAGGTTATCGTCGTTTCCTGCACCATTTGGCCGTGAATCTTTGTCGATCGACGTCTGACCTCGCCCCGCAAAACCGCTAACACCGGCCCATGCCGATCGCGATCCGGCAGCGGGACATGCCGCAGCACGACTTGCCCGCCCGGTTGAATTACGCGAGAGATTTCGTGCGCCGCCGCGCGAGTGACCGGCGTGCGTTCGACGATGATTGATTGGATATGATTGTCGGGAAACGGGAGATTGTCGGCACGGGCCACGATTACCCGCGGAATCGGCTCCCCGGCCGCTTGCCCCAGGGTGCGGGTTGCGCTCCGATTGATATTCCAGGCGTGCGGATGCCGCCCCTCGCCACCAATGTCGAGCACGATGTGAGACGAGTGGTGTTGCATGTTTTTTCGGACGTTTTTTGAGATTTATCCCCTCTGGACCGACACTGGTCCCCTCTCACCGGGCGGAGTGGGGCGGTCTTTATAACGCGCCGGGTTTCAGAATTCGACACCGGCGGTTAAAGTCGCGTGTGGCGAACGGGTTATAGTCGCGGGGAATGCCGGCCTCTAGAATTGAGCGCCGCATAGGTATTTTTACTGATGAATCAAACGACTTCCGCAAATACACAAGACAAGAATCAGTCGCCGCCGGACTTCGCGGGGCGGCGTGTGATATTCTTTGACGGGGTCTGCGGGTTGTGTAATCACTTCGTCAATTTTGTCCTGGCCCGCGACGTGCAGGGGCAATTCTTGTTTGCGCCGCTGCAGGGGACGACCTCGCAGGAACTGTTAGGCCGCACCGCGGACTCCCCGGTCGATTCTGTCGTCTTTTGGGACGCAGGCCACACTTATCAAAAGTCGGCAGCAGTTGTTCAGATACTGAAGCGACTTGGCGGCATCTGGCGTATATTGGGCGGCCTGCTGTGGCTGATCCCGCGTCCGTTGCGGGACCTGGGTTACGCCGGCGTGGCAAAGATCCGCTATCGACTGTTCGGGAAAAAAGAGGTCTGCCGCATGCCGACGCCGGAGGAACGCGAACGGTTTTTGGATTAGCGACGTTTGCCAGCATAAAATCGTCTCGCATTGAGCAGATCGAGTCATGGTAAGGCGCGTAAAAGTGGAGACGGGAGTTGGACGAAGTTGATCCGGGTGTGAGTGAATCCTCGATGCCGTTTGACCTGCGGCGGATCACTGCTGAAACGTTCGTGGAAGGAATCGACTATCAGCCGACGGTCGCATCCACGAATGACCTTGCGCTCGAGTCTTGCCACAGCGCGAATCACGAGGGACCGTTTCTGTTTCTGGCCTCTGAACAGACGCGCGGCCGGGGACGTGGATCCAATCAGTGGTGGTCGACCGCGGGCGCACTGACTTTTTCGCTCGTGCTCCAGCCGGAGAGTCTCGGCATTCGCAGCGATCTTTGGCCGCAAGCGTCATTGACCACGGGACTGTCGGTTTGCATGGCACTCGAAAACGTGTTGCCTGATAAACTTTTGGCCCTGAAGTGGCCCAACGATGGTTTTCTGAACAGTCGTAAGGTCTGCGGTATTTTGGTGGAAGTCGGCCGCGGTGTTTCCCCTTTGCTAGTCATTGGAATTGGCGTCAACGTGAACAACGGTTTCGCCGCCGCCCCGCCGGAGTTGGCCATGGTCGCTACCTCGCTCTCGGACGAAACCGGCCGCGCCTTCGATCTGACCGAAATTCTCATTGGCCTGCTCAAGCAAATCGAAACGCAATTCCGGCGACTGGCCACCGCCGATCCACAGTTGCCGGCCGACTGGCAAAGGCGTTGTGCGCTGCGGGGATTGACGGTCACGATCGACACCCAAGGCGACTGCCAAACCGGCCGCTGCACAGGGATTGATAGCGACGGCGCGTTGGTCCTCGACACCGAACACGGCCTGCAACGGTTTTTCGGCGGCGTCGTCACACATTTCGGGTAAAAACCGAGCCGCTTCCCGACGAACCCCCCGCGGCATCGAGACGAGGCAAAAACTCGCACAATTGTCCTGCGGGATGCGGAGCACATCCTTGCGAGGCCCCCGCTGGGCCGGGTAAAATGAATCGGCGCATGTTGATGCGTCAGCGCGTCGTCGAAGAAGGCCAAAACCCGGGGGAGTTGAGCGCAATGTGGAGGAGCGCAGCGGTTCTAATTTGCTCAATCGGCATACTCGTGGGAAAGACCACGCTGGTCTGGGCCGACGAACCGCAGGTCGATTATCTCCGCGATATCAAACCGCTCCTGAAGCGTTCCTGTTACCGTTGCCACGGCGCCAACAAGCAGACCTCTGGTCTGCGTGTGGACACGGCGAGGGCCGCCCTGACCGGCGGGGATTCCGGCGAAGCCGTTGTTCCCGGAGAGAGTGGCGAGAGCCTTCTCTATTTGGTGGTCAGCGGTTCCGAAGACTACTTCCAAATGCCCCCCGAAGGCGAAGGAGAACCGCTGACGCCGGACGAGGTGTCGCTGATCAAACGTTGGATCGACGGCGGCGCAAAACATCCCGATCACGAAAAATTCGACGACAACGGGTCCGACCACTGGTCGTTTCAAATGCCCGTCCGGCCCGCCGTTCCGACCGTCAAGGATTCTGCCTGGGTTCGCAACGAAATCGACGCTTTTGTCTTGGCCCGACTGGAGGAGAAACAAATCGTCCCCTCCCCGGAAGCCGATCGGGTCACGCTGATTCGCCGGCTGAGTTTCGACCTGTTGGGATTGCCCCCCACGCCGGAGGCGGTGAATCAGTTTCTCGACGACAACAGCCCCAATGCTTATGA
>CALFYU010000674.1 GCA_937952455.1 uncultured Planctomycetaceae bacterium | reverse complement strand
CTCACTGCCGCCGCGATCCTCACCGCCGTCGGTGGCAACCTGACCGGTCAATTGAATCGAACCGGCCGGCCGGTGTCCGCCGTTGTAGTTGATATTCGTGCGGATGACCGAATATTTGTCGCTGCGAGCCGCCATCAGCGGGAGCAGCTCCGTAAACCGCATGCCGCTGGTGCGCGTTTGAATGCTGCTAAACGGCCCGCGGTACTGGTCCGGCGCATCCGGTTTGGGGTCGCAGAGATCCAAATGACTCGGCCCGCCCCCCAGCCAGACCAACAGCACCGACTTGGCGCGGCCCTGAGATCCTTGGGCGACATTCGCGCCGCTCAGTCCCCAGGCAAACGGCAGCGCCGCACCGGCACGCAAAAACGCCCGCCGCGAAAGCCCCTGGCAATCCCGCGTGCGAAAGCTGCCAATGTCGAACATGGCGATCCCCCTGTCTGGCCGATGTGCCGTTTTCTGGTGATTCCAATTTAATCGGAATCGGGGGCCGTCACAACGTTGACCCCCCGGCTCCGCCGGGGGGTTCATTTCACGTGCCAAACCAAACGATGCTAATGCGAATCGGCTGTCACGCCCTTCCAATCATCCGTACGAAACGGCGTCAGCGGCAGGCCCTCGGCGTTTTGCACGTTGCACACCGGATTGTCCGCCCAAGCGTAGCGCACGGCCACCGGCGACTCCACTTGATCGCTGCTGACTTCGATTTTGTCCTTGCCGATGATCTTGGCGGTCGCCGGCACGAATTTTTTGTCTTCGCCGGCAATCGTGAAGCCGATCAATTCCGGAACGTCGAACGTATCCAATCCGCCGCCGACGTGGTCGAAGGTGAGGATGATCTTGTTGCCGTCGGTCTCCATCGATTTGTAGACCGGGCTGCGATAGACGATATCCATCCCGTAGTCCCGGGCCAACGCCCAACGGGCGAGACGCTTGGCGACGTCCTGTTTGTTCTTGGGATGAATATCGCTCGATTCGCCCAAGTTCACGATGACCGCTTCGCCCGTGTTGGGCAATTTGGACATGGTCATGGTTTGTGCTTCGCGGAGTTCCGCCCACTGCGAGTCTGCCGGAGCGGGGACTTCGTTGCGAAAGTCGGCCAGTTGGACCCAATAGAAGGGAAAATCCCCTTGGCCCCATTCATCCCGCCAGTTTTGAATCATCAGCGGGAACAGGTGTCGATATTGATACGCGCGGCCGGCGTTCGATTCGCCTTGATACCAAATCACGCCGCGGATGCCGTAACCGAGGATGGGATTCAGCACGCCGTTGTACAAATTGGCCGGACGGTGCTGGTTTGTGAGCGGGTTGCGGGGCGGGCGGGGCCGGGCGCCGGCTTCTTCCCCGGCCTGATTCTTCTTTTGCCATTCCGCCAGTTTCTCCTGGAAGTCAGCCATCGCTTTTTCATGATCGTACGTCGCCTCCGTGTTCTTCCACCGCTCGATCAGTTGCTCATAGCGCGGATCGGCTTCGAGCAGATCGCGGCGCACCCACGCTTCGGCCGATGATCCGCCCCAGGAATTGTCGATCAACCCGATCGGAACATCCAGCGTTTGATACAACTGCCGGCCAAAGAAATAGCCGACGGCGGAAAAAGACGGGACCGTTTCCGGTGAACAGGGCTCCCATTTTCCTTCGAAGTCGTCTTGCGGTTCCTGGGTGCCGATTTGCGGCACGGTGATCAGCCGAATGTTGGGATATTTTGCCGACGCGATTTCCAGGTCGGCGTCGTTGGCGTGTTGGACGTCCCATTGCATATTGGATTGCCCAGAGCAGACCCAGACTTCGCCGATCAATACATCGTTGAGCGTCAGAGAATTGTTCCCTTGAATCTCGACTTTGTGCGGTCCGCCCGCGCTCAATTTGCCCAACAGCACTTTCCACTTGCCGTCCGCATCGGCTTTGACCGTCCGACTGTCGCCGCCGAGAGTGACCCGCACTTCTTCACCCGGATCGGCCCAGCCCCAAATGGGAATCGGCTGCCCTTGCTGCAGGACCATATGGTCGCCGAACAATGCCGGCAATTTGACGTCGGCGCGCGTGGATGGCGGTGCGGCAACGGTTGCGAGAGCCAAACAACCGGCGAAAAGTAAACTCCGATATCGCATGCTCATGGACGGGGTTCCTTGATTTGCTGGGTATTATGTTACGACATCAATACGTCACTTCTACTCTGAGCCGCATGGTGGTTCAACCCTCCCCAGGCGGTCTATCGATAGACAGGCGGACCGCGAGGCATGTAGAGTGAGAGCTGCAGACGCTGCTGCTCAAGCTCCTAGGGTGGCGCGGCGTTGCCGCTTCCCCTAGGCTGAGATGATGAACCCCTTCGGGGTACTTGTTTGACTTCACGCATTTTCGATTGGTCATTTCAACAGATTCGGAACCAACAGGTTTCTTTATGGTGTGGCAATGACGAGCGGTGCACGGTTTGCGGACCTCTCCATGTTGCGGGCGGTGGTCACCGGGGCTTCCTCGGGAATCGGTCGCGCGATTGCGCTGGAATTGGCCCGGGGCGGGGCGCAAACGGTCATCCATTGCCGGACCTCGCTCGACGCGGCTCAGCGGGTGGTGAACCAAATCCGGTCGTCCGGCGGCCATGCCCAAGTCATCGCTGCCGACGTCGGTGACCCCGATTCCGCACACGAATTGATCGAAAGTGTATGGAGGCTGTGGGGCGGGGTTGACATCTGGATCAATAACGCCGGCGTCGATCTGCTCACCGGCGACGCGCGGAATTTGGAATATGCCGAGAAACTGCAGCGACTGTTGGACGTCGATGTGCGGTCGACGATGTTGCTCGGCAAAGAGGTTGGCCGCCGGATGCGCGAGGCGGGAAGCGGTGTGATACTGAATATCGGTTGGGACCAGGCGGATCGCGGCATGGAAGGGGACAGCGGTGAGTTGTTTGCGGCCGCCAAAAACGCCGTGATGGGCTTCACGCGGTCGCTGGCGGTGAGCCTTGCCCCGGAGGTCCGTGTCAATTGCATCGCCCCGGGTTGGATCAAGACCGCCTGGGGCGAAACCGCCAGTGACCAGTGGCAGGACCGGGTCCTCGCCGAAACGCCGCTTGGGCGTTGGGGCCTGCCAGAAGACATCGCCAAACTGGCCCGCTTTCTAGTCTCGCGCGACGCAGCGTATATCACCGGACAAGTCATCATGGCCAACGGCGGAGCCATCCGCTAAGTCCACAACAGGAAAGGCGACAATCATGCCCGAATACGTTCAATTGTCCGACGCAGAAATCGGAGAAGCGTTGCAGTCGATGCCCGAGTGGGAATACCGCGACGGATGGATCCGCCGGCTGTACAAAACCCCCGGCTGGTCGCATACACTGATGCTGGCCAACACGATCGGCTATCTGGCCGACGCGGCCTATCATCACCCCGATTTGGCGTTGGGTTATGCGCAAGTAATCGTCAAACTGCAAACGCACCGCGTGGGCGGGATCACGCAGTTGGACATTGCGCTTGCCAAGCGGATTGACGAGATTGTCCTCTGGAAGCCGGGCGAGGACTCGCCGTTTGACGGGTACCCGAAGGCATGGGTGCATTAGAATGCGAACTCCATTCTCCGTACGATTCGCCAGGTAGGATGCGTCGTGACGCACCTTTACCACTTAGGGATTGTGACGATCATCTTCAGAGTTCGGCGCGCAATGCTAGTATCCGCGCAGCGCGCGTCAATTGCGTTGGAAGACGCATGATCCTACATCGCGAGGTGCGTCGCGACGCACCCTACAAGCTGTCATAACCAGGAATTCTCTCAATGAGCGAACGTTTATCTTTCGTCATCGTGATCACAGCATTGTTGACAACTGTTCTCTACGCCGACGAGGCGAGGGCCGAGAAGCCTTCCAAAATCGAGCCCACTGGCATCACTGAGTACGACGTCGACCCCGACTGGCCGCGACGGCCGGAGCACATCAGCGGCGCCGGTTGGGTGTCGGGCCTCGCCGTCGATGACAAGGACCAGGTCTGGTTCTTTCGCAAAGGCCCCGATCCCGTGCAGGTCTATACGGCCGACGGGGAATTCGTGCGTTCCTGGGGAAAGGACCTGTTCGTCAATCCGCATCAATTGCGGATTGGTCCCGATGGCAATATCTGGGTGGCGGACTTCGGCCTGCACGTGGTGCAAAAGTTCACGCCGGAGGGCAAATTGTTGCAGACGCTCGGCGTCCGTGGCGAAAAGGGCGAGGATGAACTGCACTTTAATATGCCGACCGATATGGCGATCACTCCCGCCGGGAACATCTTCGTCACTGACGGATACGGCAACCGCCGCATCGTGCATTTGGATAAGGACGGGAAATTCGTCAAGGCGTGGGGCAGTCGCGGATCGGCACCGGGGAAATTCATCTTGCCACACGCGATCCAGCTCGATTCGAAAGGTCTGCTGTACGTCGCCGATCGCAACAGCGGGCGGATACAGATCTTCAACCAAAGCGGCGAATTTGTTGACCAATGGTCCAACGTAATCATGCCCTGGGGCATTTCGATCAACTCGCGCGATGAAGTCTGGGTGTGCGGTTCCTCGCCGCACTGGTGGGTGCGGGACGGTTATGCGCCGGAGTACAAGGACCAGCTATTCGTGCGGTTCAGCACCGATGGGCGCGTGCAACAACTGTGGTCGATTCCGCTGGGAGATATCGGCACTGACAAGAACAAGCCGGACGTCTCTCGTCTCAAACCGGGCGAAGCAGTCGGGGTGCACTGCATCGCCCAGGATTCCCGTGGAAACTTGTACGTCGGCGACATTTATGGGGAACGGGCACAAAAGTTCGTTCCCATTACGGAACCTCCCACTCCGTAGCCGGCGTGCCTCACCTATTGCCGCCGGGGACTATTGCGGCGCACAAGGCGAGGCACGCGTGGCGGCTGCCGTCCTGTCGCAATGCCGCAGTGCGGCGGTCAGGTAGCGCTTCATCTCGTCGAGGGTCACCTCCGACAGATCGACGCGCCGGCGGGCCAAGTCGTCCACGATGGTGCCGACAGTCGACTTAAGATTGTCGGTGCGGCAGACCGCTGGTTGTGGTGAATTGTTGCAAGATGTTTGGGACGCATGGCGGTTATGACACGCGGACATTTCAGGCTCCCCCCTGGAAATGATGGCGATTGATTTTTGATCATCGTGATCCGACGGCGCAGCCGGTCACCGGCACTCGGCATAAGCAACGCCAATGCCAATTTCCAACAAATTGCGGCGAGGTTGCGCCGCGTCGGCCACAACCTTGGCTTTCCAAATCAGTTGCGGCTGCTCTGTTGCGCGAGCCCCCCTCCGCCGAATCCCTGTTGCGGCTCATCTCAAACGGCTGTTCTGGCAAAATTTGCAACCGGAGATCGCCAATCCGACACCGCGCGCGGCGTCCATACGGGGCCGTGCCGTTTGTAACGACGGCGGCAGCCCTGCGCGTTATGCGAAATGCTCCACTTGTCGGGCGCGAGGTGGACACCTTGGATTTTTTGACTACAGGGAAAACACAACCTAGGGTTTCTCTGCGGTTCGTCATTGCGCGCAGTGAGCGACGACCGTACAGCGACAACTCGGGTGATGGGATCGCCTGGTTCTCGCGATATGCAACCCGAATCGTCCGGAAAACTCGAGGATGCACCGTGGCGCCAGTGATTGAAAACGAAGCCGTTCCGCGCAGCGATGAGTCACAACTCGTCGCCGAGGATCGCACGTTGGCTGTCGCCGTTGATACGCGGCCGATTCTGGAGGCCGCATTAGCCAAACAAAAACTGATCGAGTTGAAACTGCTCACGCTCCAGCAGTGGGACGCCGCCGCCGAGGCGGTCGGTACCCAGCACGATCTGGTTCCAATTCTCGCGGAACTGCAGCAGATGGAGGCCAGTTGGAACTCCGGCTGCGATGAACAGTTTCCCGTGCTGACTCCCTTCCAGGTCCAGAAAATTCTGGCTGGCAAACCGGAAGAATTGTGGCTGGACCACTACATCCTGCTGGAAAAATTGGGCAGCGGCGGGATGGGAGACGTGTTCAAAGCGCGCAATACGCGATTGCCGCGGCTGGAGGCCATCAAGACGATCCATACCGCTTCCGCCGACGGCGACCGCGAAACCAGCCTCGGCTTGGAGCGGTTTCAGCGAGAAGCGCAACTGCTGGCGCAATTACACCATCCTCACCTGACGACGATCTTTCATGCCGGACACGATCGCGACGTCCAATTCATCGCCATCGAATATGTCCGCGGCAAGAACCTGAAGCAATTCGTCGACGAACATTATCGCGACGGGCGCCACATGCCGGTCGGCCGGGCGGTCGATTACATGATCACCGTCGCGGAAGTCCTCGCGCACGCACATGAGCGGGGCGTGATCCACCGGGACGTCAAACCGGCCAATATCATGGTCACCGCAGACGGCGGACTTAAGGTGCTCGATCTGGGCATCGCGCAACTGCGAGACCCCAAAGCGCCGCGCAAAGGCGTTTCGTCGCAGCTGACGCAGGGGGCCGTTTCGCTGGGGACGCCGGAGGTGATGGCGCCCGAACAGTGGGCCGATGCGCAGAGCGTTACGGCCGCATCGGATATTTATAGCCTCGGCTGTACCTTGTTCTACTTGCTGACCGGGCGGATGCCGTTTATTGCGGAGTCGCGCGAAGAATTGTTGTGCGCCGTCATCAGCGCTGAACGGCCGAACGCGAGTGACTTTCGCGCCGAGGTGCCGCCGGAACTGTCAGCGGTTTTGCGGACGATGTTGGCCCACTATCCGCAAGACCGCTATCAAAGCGCCGCGGAGGTGATTGATGCACTATTGCCCTTTGCGGATCGCATCACAACGTCACCGCTGGCCGATACGAGCCGACTGAAACGCAAGGCGCGGATCTCCGCGCTGGCAGCCGCGGTCATGGGGGCCCTGGCCGTCGTGGCCGTTGCGGGATGGCGACAGTCTTCTACGGCGCCGCAGATCGATCAGCGGACGCTCGCGGTCGCCAAACAAGTCGATACCGAACTGGGACACCCTTTTCAAAATCTTGCCGCTCCCGCCCCGCCGCTGACGGCTGTCAGCGATGCCGACAAAGTGCGAGCCGTTTATGAATACAGAGTTTTTCTCAATACGGCCGAGCAGTTGTTGAAACTCCAGTCAGATCCACTACAGCAGATCGACGGCAACTTGGACGTCCAAGTTCTGGTCAACGGTAAGCCGTCAAAAACGGTCTTTGCCGACAACGACGGCGAAATCGCGGCGGATGAACGCGCCACGATTCGCGTCCGCGCTCGCAGCGGCGGGTATCTGACCATGCTGGTGTTCGCCGCCGACGGGCAGCGGTTCTTGTTGCATTGGACCAAGCCGCTGCCTGAGGAGCAATGGCTTACGGTGCTCGAACCCGAGGCGTCGTCGCCGGGCGACGACCGCCTCGTGCTGTTTCTAACGCAAACCGACCCACTGCAGGGTCTGCCGGAGCGGCCGGCGGCAGCCGATCAGCCGCGCTACGATGATTCGCGTGACGATCTCGCGCAAGGCCTTGTCGTAGCGGCCTACACGCCAGTCGACCTGCAGCAATTGGAAAATGCGTTCTCGAAGCCGCACGTGTTTCGGGAAGTGATGGACAAATTGGAAACGGGCAAACCCTACCCGTTCGCGGAGCGACAGAAAGTACCGGCAACGTGGTGGGCTAGGAAATCGTTCACGTTGCAAGTCGTCGACCGGACCACCGGAAATTGAACTGGGGAGAGACTAACATGATACGCAACCTTGCCACGATGCTCGCAGTGATTTTAGCCGTTGGATCGACGGTCAACGTGTTGGGCGATGAAGCAAAGAGCTCGCCGCCGCGCGGCCACATCGACCGGGACGGCAACGTCGTCGACGAGGGACTCGCCAAATCGGGACTGAAGCGAATTACGTCGCTGCGATACGCGGTCATCCTCCGCAAGGCGGACGGGACGGAGAAGGCCGTCGATGAGGCGAGGCATACGTTCAAAATCGGCGAGGAATTTCGCCTGGTCGTGGAAGCGGACACGCAGCTTTATCTGTACGTCTTCCACGAGTCGGCCGGAGGAATGCGGAGTTTTCTCGTTCCCGACCGGCACGACTCCGCCGGTTATGTGCCGCGACTGGAACCGGGCAAGCCGCTGACGATTCCTCAAGACGGATACTTCGAAGTCACCCCTCCGCTGGGGATCGAACGTCTGATGGTGTTCGCCACACCGGAGAAACGCCCGGAATTGACCTCGACCGAGGCATTTACCGAACCGACGCAACTCTCGCAAAGCCAACGACAACAGCTCAAAGACAGCCAAGACCGCATTTTCAACACCGCGATGAACGTCAACCCGGCCAAAGGCCGGCCCGAGCGCCGTCAATTGAGCGGACCGCGCATTCGTTTGCGGGGCATGTCCTGGCAACCCAAGAACCAGCCGGGACAGACCGGTAAAACGGTGGTCGTCGGCTCGTACGACGACAACGACAAGCCCGACCTGTTCTTAACGATTCCGTTGTCGAGTCGTGAGTAACACAAAGCTTAGAAGTTCTCCTGCGCTCGCCGCCGACCGGCGAATGCCGATTCGGTGACCGGACTTCAGGACGATCTCAATACATTTCGGCTTTCCATGCCACCCGCGGGACTCAATATGCTCGGACAACTCGGCGATCAACTCGTTCGCAAACTGGAACGCATCCTCGGTCTTCCGGCCGACGCTACGACTCCACGCCTCCGCCAGGCGATGGGGCTCGGGGTTGATCGGTGCAATCTCGCGCTGTTTCGGCAGCTCAATTTTGAATGCATGGAAGGCCGCACGATGATGTCCGCCGATTTGGGCTTCGCATTCGGCGGCGGCGACAATCAGGATGATATCGGCTACGAGTTGGCAACCGACGCGGACGGAAACTTCTACGTCACGGGCGAATTTCGTGGGACCGTCGATTTCGACCCGTCCGCGGGAGTTTCGAATCTGACGAGCGCGGGGGACTCCGACGTCTTCATTGCAAAATACAATGCCGACGGCGACTTTCTGTGGGCTAAACAGCTCGGCGGGGCGGGGGAAGACAGCGGTCAAAGCATCACCGTCGATGCTGCTGGAAATATTTACGTGACAGGGATTTTTGACGGCAGCGGTAACGTCGACTTTGACCCCGGCGCGGACACCGACATCAAGTCGGGCGGCGGTTCGCAAGACGTCTTCGTACTCAAGCTCGATGCGGCCGGGGAATACGCATGGAGCAACACCTTCACCGGTGCCGGAGACGTGACGGCCGGCGACATCGCAGTCGACGGGGCCGGCAACGTCTACGTCGGAGGCGGATTCGCCGGCACAGTGGACTTTGATCCGCTCTTCGGAGTCATTGCGCCAATCGCGTCCAACGGCCAGACGGACGCCTATCTGGCAAAGATGACGTCGACCGGAAGCATGACCTGGGTACAGACCTTTGGCGCAGGGGGCTTCGACGCGATTCGGGGAATCGATTTGGACTCGTCCGGGAATGTTGTGTCGACCGGCTATTTTATGGGCACCGTCGATTTCGATACGGGAGCCGGCACGGTCAATCACACGGCTGGGGCCGGTTCTCTGGACACCTTCGTTCTGAAGGTTGACTCAGACGGCATATTTCAATGGGTGGCCGATTCTGTTGGCAGCGGGGACAACATCGGCCATGACATCGTCGTCGACGCCGACGACAATATCATCTACGTGGGCAGTTTTGAGGGAACCGCTGATTTCAGGCCGGGATCCTCAGGGATATCGCCAGTATTCACGTTTACAAGCGAAGGGGGCAGCGATGTCTTTGTCGTGAAGATGGATTCGACTGGTATCCTCTTGTGGGGCGGTACCATGGGCGGAGCGAACGACGATGTCGCCTACGGCGTCGGCGTTGATGCGAGCAACGACGTATATATCGTCGGCCAATATCAAGACACGGCCGACTTCAATCCGCTGGGGCTGGACATCTTCAACTTGATTTCCACGGCGGCCTATTCGGGTTTTGCCGCAAAACTGGATGCCGCTGGCGGATTCTTGTGGGCTGTCAGCACGCAAAACACTGGCGACGTGGCGGCGCTGGGCATGGCCATCGACAGCGACGGCCGGTTGCTGATCACCGGTTCGTTTTATGATTCCCCCGACTTTGACCCCAGCGCATCGGTGCTGACACTCAATTCGTCCGGCGGCTCAGACTTCTTTGTCCAAGCCCTTTACGCAAATACCGCGCCGACCA
>CALFYU010000673.1 GCA_937952455.1 uncultured Planctomycetaceae bacterium | reverse complement strand
ATGACCAACAGGCAGTCGACGAACAGACGTACCGCGATGCCCAGCCCAAACTGGTGAAACGATTGGCTGCCGGATTGAGTCCGCAAGAAGCGGCAGCCCACATGACCGTGCCGGAGGGCTTTCACGTCAAGTTAGCGGCCGGAGAGCCGCAGGTACATCAGCCGGTGGCGTTTGCTATCGATCCCCGCGGCCGCATTTGGGTGGCCGAGGCGCACACCTATCCGGTCCGCGCGCCGGAAGGGGAGGGGAAGGATAAGATCATCATCCTGGAGGATACGACCGGCGATGGCGTGCTCGATTCCCGCAAGGTCTTCATCGAAGGCTTGAACCTCGTTAGCGGCATGGAGGTCGGATTCGGCGGGGTGTGGGTCGGGGCGGCACCCTATTTGATGTTCATCCCCGACAAGGACGGCGACGATGTCCCGGACGACAAGCCGCAGATTCTGCTCGACGGATTCGGTTATCGCGACACGCACGAAACACTCAACGCGTTTATCTGGGGTCCGGACGGCTGGCTGTATGGCTGTCACGGCGTGTTCACCTACTCCAACGTGGGCAAGCCGGGCACGCCGGATGATCAGCGGATTCCGATCAATGCGGGGGTCTGGCGGTACCATCCCACGCGTCACGAATTCGAGGTCTTCGCGTGGGGCACCAGCAATCCGTGGGGTGTCGATTTCAACGATCGCGGGCAGGCATTTATCACGGCCTGCGTGATTCCACACCTGTGGCACATGATCCAAGGGGGCCGCTACCACCGCCAGGGGGGGCAGCACTTCAGTCCGCACATTTACGACGACATTAAGACAATCGCCAAACACCGGCATTACGTCGGCAATATCCGCGATCATGCCTGGTGGGGACAGGAGCCGGACGTGCCGCAAGACACGCTCGCTGCCGGGGGTGGGCACGCGCATTGCGGGGCGATGATCTACCTGGGGGACAATTGGCCCGCGAAATACCGCAATCAAATCTTCATGCACAACATCCACGGCAACCGCATGAACAACGACTTGCTGGCCCGCGCCGGTTCGGGTTATGTGGGGGACCGTGCGCCCGATTTGATGTTGGCCAACGACAAATGGTTCCGCGGGATCAACATGAAATACGGGCCGGACGGATCGGTCTATCTGATCGACTGGTACGACCGCAACGCCTGCCACCGCACGAACCCTGAAATCTGGGACCGCACCAACGGCCGGGTGTACAACATCTCCTATGGGACGCCCAAATGGGACCACCGCGATCTGCGCAAATTGAGCGATGCAGAGCTCGTCAAGCTGCACGGCAATGACAACGAATGGTACGTGCGCACCGCCCGGCGGATTCTGCAGGAGCGCGCGGCTGCGGGGAAGCTCGGCAAAGACGTTCGCCAGTCATTGTTCGACATCGCCGACAATGGGCCGGACGTGGCGACAAAGCTGCGAGCCATCTGGACGCTGCATGCCATCGACGCGCTGACTGACGAGGATTTGTTGGCGTTGATGAACAACGACGACGAGTACATTCGCAGTTGGGCGATCCAGTTGGAACTCGAAGACCGCACAGCCTCGCCGCACGCTCTCGCACGACTTGCCGAGATGGCGGAATCCGACCCGTCACCGGTCGTGCGGTTGTACCTGGCCTCGGCACTGCAGCGGTTGCCGCTTGACCAGCGCTGGCCAATTGCTCGCGTCCTGGTGATGCACGCGGATGACAGCGACGACCACAACCTACCGCTGATGTACTGGTACGGCATCGAGCCGCTCGTGCCGGCCGATACGGCACGGGCGATGGATCTCGCCAAAGCGGCGCGGATTCCGTTGGTGCGGCGGTTCATCATCCGCCGTGCTGCCTCGGAGGATCAAGGCCTGGAGGCGGTCGCGACACTTTTGGCAGAAACCGGCAATACTGCGACACAGCAATTGATCTTGGAGGAAATGCTCAATGCGTTTCAGGGGCGTGTCAACATTCCCATGCCCAAGTCCTGGACACCCGCCTACGAGCGGTTGTCGAAAAGCAAAGATGCGGCGATCCGCGATCAGGCCGATCAGGTGGCGGTCGTGTTGGGGGACCGGCGGATTTTTCCGAGGATGCGCGAGCAACTGTCCAACAGCAGCGCGGATTTGGACAAGCGGAAGCAGGCATTAGAGATTCTCGTGCGAGGCCGTGACAAACACGCGGCCCCGGCACTTCAAGCCGCGCTGGCCGAACCGGAATTGCGAGGGGCAGCGATTCGCGCCCTCGTGGCGTTTGACGATCCTGCCACACCCCAGAAAGTGCTGGGTGCCTATGGCAAATTAACTGACGAAGAAAAACGGGACGCCGTCAATACGCGCGTCTCGCGACCGGCCTTTGCGATGGCACTACTCGATGCGGTGGAGAAGAGAAAGGTTCCGCGGACCGACATCCATGCCTACAACGTGCGGCAGTTGCTCCGCTTTGAAAATGAAGAATTGAACGAACGGATTCGCGAAGTCTGGGGAGAAATCCGCGATACTTCGGCCGATAAACAGGCCCTGATTGCACAGCATAAACAGGCACTCACGCCGAAAGTACTGAAGAGCGCCGACGCCAGTAACGGGCGGCGGATTTTCAATAAGACCTGCGCCTCGTGCCATACGCTGTTCGGCGAGGGGGGAAAAATCGGCCCCGATATTACGGGATCGAACCGGGCAAACTTGGATTACATCCTCGAGAACGTCCTCGACCCCAGCGCCGTACTCGGCAAGGACTACCGCATGACGGTACTGGTAACGGGGGACGGCTTGGTTGTTTCCGGCCTGATTCAGAAAGAGACCGACAGCGCGCTAACTGTGCGGACTATCAACGACACGGTCGTGGTACCCAAAGCCGACATTGAGGAACGCACTCTATCTGAGCAGTCGATGATGCCCGAAGGGCTGCTCAAGACACTTTCTGAAGAAGAAGTTCGCGATCTCATCGCCTATCTTGCCAGCCCGCATCAAGTCGCTCTCCGCGGACCGCGGGCGCCGATCGATCCCAAAACCGGCCGTGTCCCCGGAGCGCTGGAAGGGGAGTCGCTGAAAATTGTCGGCAAGACCGCCGGCAACGCGCACAGCCAGGCGATGGGCGGCTTTCGTGCGGATCGTTGGAGCGGTAACGACCATTTGTGGTGGACGGGCGCCAAGCCGGGCGCGACTTTGGAACTGGAAATTCCCGTTGAATCATCGGGCGCGACCGAATTGGAAATCGTACTGACCCGTGCTCGGGATTACGGCATCGTGCAACTTTCGCTCGACGGGGAAAAACTGGGCAGCCCGATCGATCTGTTCAACACGCCCGACGTCGTCAACACTGGTGTCTTGAACTTCCCCATCCCCCCGCTTAAGCCGGGCAATCACAAACTGACCATCGAAATCATTGGCGCGCATCCCAAAGCGGTGAAGGCGTATATGGTGGGCATCGACTACGTAAGGCTCTCCACACCGAATTGACCCGTCGTTGGAGCCGCAAATGCCGTTTACGCCTTTTCATTTCGGGCCGGGGCTGTTGATCAAATCGCTGGCAGGCCGCTGGTTTTGGCTGACTTCGTTTATGGCAGCCAATGTGTTGATCGATGTGGAAGTGCTGTATTATCTGTGGAAACACTCGCGGCCCTATCATCGTTACGCGCATACGTACCTGGGCGGAACTATAGCGGGTATCATTGCCGGGGCGGCGATGTTTGCCGCAATCCTGCTGGCTCCCAGGATTTTGCCGCCGCGTTGGGTGGGCTATTTTTCGACCGGTCGCACAAAGACGACCATGCTGTGGCAATCCCTGGCAGCAGGACTTGCGGGAGGAATCACGCACATTTTCCTCGACAGCCTCTTGCACGCCGAAGTGCAGCCGTTTTGGCCGTTTGCTGCGGGAAATGAATTCTATGGTCTGATTTCGGGCCGCATGTTGTATATGTGCCTGACGCTATTAGGACTTCTCGGTGGCTGTTTGTGGTTGCAGGCCTACTTGGCGGCGGATCGATGAAACACTCGGAATCCACATGCATATACTGTCACATGACTTCTTACGACTCACGGTCGCGGACTGTTACGGCGACGGCGATGTCCACGTAATGTGACATTGCGGCAGGGCAGCTTGCAGTTCCTTAACTCCGCGGGCGGTGACGCGCGTATTCTCAATATTAAGCGATTGCAATTTCCGGCAGCTCGTCAGGTGTTTCAGCCCCGCATCGGTGATTGAAGTTCCGCTCAGCGAAAGATCCGCGAGATACCGCGCTTCGACAAGATGCACCAATCCCGCATCACTGATGGAGGTATTGTCCAGGTTCAGCCGAGTCAAATAGATCAGCCCCTCGAGCGATGTAAGATCGTCGTCCGTTACGGCCGAACCGCTCAGGTCGAACACGACGATCCGCTCGTACCACGTGAACCACGCGTCGTCCACGTCATCCGGCACCCAACCGGGCCGCAGCGCATGTATGCTCGTTGTACCGCCCCGGCCGACAACCATGGCGCTCGCACGTCCCTCCAGGTCAAACTGCATCCAGACAAATGTCAATCCGCCGAAAATGGCCACCGCAACAGCGGCGGCGATCATCAGTTTGAACCGCGATATTTGCTTCTTGTTGGAACGGGCATCGGACATGTCGGATCCTCTGTGCGCAGGGGGAAGTCACGTCGCAAAACCGTGTATTGCACCACTGTACCGTCCAGTGACATCTCTGTTCCAGAGAATAGCCCCGCCGCGTCTGGAACCTCTCATTGCGGGTTGTTATGGTCGGGTCTCTCACTCCTATAATCGGATCATCCGAAGAAAACTCCGTCAGGCGGCCGCCTGATCTGCACTGAATCCCTGCGCTGAAACATAGTCTGCCCATGCCCCGTCGTCGCAAGAAACTAACCAAGTCCGCCAAGTCGGCGAAACCCCTGACTCCGCCGGTGCAGGAACAATTGCTGATCGATGCGGTGCTTCCCTTAATTGAAGCAGGTGGAGCAGGGGACCGGGTGTTGTGTTCGACGTTGGGTCGCGCACAGTTGGCGGCCGCCATCATCCAAGCCCACCCATCGGCTCGTGTGGTGTGTCATTTTCTTGATGCCTACCTTGCCAATTCAACGCGTGAGTTCGCCGGTGGCGCGCCGAAGTTTGAGATCCGCTGTGCGGCAGAGTTTCCCGAAGAGCAAATCGATCTCGCCGCAATCCCCACGCATTCAGGGGGCGAAGCGGAATTGACGCGTGACCGGTTGCAGGCCGCGCATCAAGCACTCGTCGAGGGAGGCCGGTTAGCCGTTTCGACCAACCAGCCCAAGGACAGTTGGCTGCACGAACAGATGCAGAAGATGTTTGACAAAGTTACTCGGATTCCGACCCCCAAACGGGGCGTGGTGTACATCGGCCGGAAAACCGCTCCCCTCAAAAAAATCAAATCATTCGAGTGCCGCTTCACCTTTCCCGATCACGACCGAATCATCACCGTCGTCAGCCGGCCGGGGGTGTTCAGCCATCGGCGTCTCGACCAAGGCGCACGGGCGCTGCTAAAAGTCGCCGAAGTTCGCGATGGAGATCGCATCATCGACATGGGTTGCGGAAACGGGGCCGTCGGGTTGGCGCTGGCAGCCCGCAACGCGACGGTGCAAGTCACGGGTGTCGACTCCAACGCCCGCGCGATCTGGTGTGCCGAGCAGGGAGCAATTGCCAATGAATTGTCGAACTTCGCCGCCGTACTGACAGCCGACGGTCGCTGGGAAGGGGAGGGGGCCTACGACCTGCTGTTGGGGAATCCGCCGTACTATTCGAACTACCGCATCGCGGAATTATTTCTGCAGACGGCCGTGCGGATGCTCAAGCCGGGCGGGGAGGTGATGATCGTCACGAAGAATATCACTTGGTACAAAGAGCGGATGGCGGAGTTGTTCGACGACGTTGGATTCGCCCAATCGGGGCACTACCACGTAGTAGGGGGCGTGAATCGTCGGCGGAGAAGATCGCGGTAATTTTTCAGAAATCGGCCGCAGTCTGCTAAGATTCTTCAAATGGTGGCGAATATCCCGTGGGAGAGTGCGTCCCTACGAAATTCGCCGATTTCTTCACGTTACGGAGAATGCGCATGTCTTGGATCCTCGCAGCGGCGCTGCTGTCGGCCCCGCCCGCCGAAACCTCCGCCGCTGAATTGACGCCTGCACAGGCCGCTGAAAAGATCGACTCTTTGCCGACCGGGACGTTGATTTTCAGCTCGGGTGATTGCCTGGCCGTCCGCGCCTATACGCGCAGCCGTTTTACGCATGTCGCGGCCGTCGTCGATTCGGAGAAGGGGCCGGTGGTGTATGACAGCACCAACGGCACCGGGGTGCGGCGGCAAGAATTGGCGGACTATTTGAAGTCTCAATCACCCGGAGAAGTCCACATTGTCCGACCCCGCTGTGATTTTACCAAACCACAGTGCCAGCGCTTTTGTGCGGAATTGGAAGAGCATCTGGGACGCCCGTATGCCGTCGGGCACCACGTCACCGGCAAGCGCGCCAAAGGCGTACACTGCTCAGAATACGTGATGGATGCCCTGATGGCCGCCGGTGTGATGACCGCTAAGAACCCGGCCCGCGTTTCGCCGGCGAGCTTGCATCGGGGTATCCACGAGAAACAGACCTACGTTCCGGAATGGACCGTAACACTCTGCGACATCCCGGGAGAGAAAGGGACGGGTTGGTGCAGCCAGGCCTGGATCGACACCAAACGCTGCACGAAGCGCTGCTATCTGAAAATGCGCGGGTGGTTTTGCTGTTATTAGCCGCCGCGGCAGGTGCTAACGCTCGTCGATCGGCACGTAGGAGCGTTCTTCGCTGCCGATGTAGTTGGCCGAGGGGCGGATGATCTTGTTATCGGCCAACTGTTCGAGAATATGGGCGCACCAGCCCGAGATGCGGCTGGCAGCGAAGATGCAGGTGAAGATGTCGCCGGGAATGCCCATGTAGTGCTGCAGGCTTGCCGAATAAAAATCGACGTTGCAATTTTTATTGATGGCCTCTTTGACCTGGCCTTCCAACTCGATCGAAATGTCGTACCACTTCGTCTCTCCCTTTTCGATGCCCAAGCGGCGGGAGAGTTCTTTGAGGTGCATGGCGCGGGGATCTTCCACTTGGTAGACCGCATGCCCAAAGCCCATGAACTTGCCCTTGGCCGCCCGCACTTCTTCGACGAAGGCGCCAACGTTCTTCACGTCGCCGATTTTTTGCAGCGCTTTGAGGACTTCGACGTTGGCGCCACCATGCAGCGGGCCTTTTAAGGCGCCGATGGCCCCGGTCACGGCCGAATAGATGTCGGTCAGCGTGGCGATAATCACACGGCCGGCGAACGTGCTGGCGTTTAACCCGTGCTCGGCATGCAAAATCAGGATCAAATCCATCGCCTTGGTCTCGTCGGCCGAAGGTTCGCGACCGTTGAGTTGCCACATGAAGTTTCCCGCATGGCTCAGTTCCGGTTTGGGCGGCAACGGTTCTTTACCCTGACGGATGCGGTGAATCGCGGCGATCACCGAGGATAAACGAGCGATCAGATCAATCGATTTTTCGAAATTCGCCTCGGGGTCGTTGTCTTCCGCATCCGCATCGGCCATACCCAGCGCCGACGTGGCGGTCCGCAGGGCCGTCATCGGAGGGATGTTTTGTGGGAAGGACTGGATGAGTTTCAATGTCGCTGCAGGAATATCACGGCTGTCGGCCAGCGATTTGGAAAACGCGGCCAATTCGTTCGACGTGGGCAGCTCCCCTCTGAGGAGCAAGTAGGAAACCTCTTCGAAACTGCTCTTTTCGGCGAGTTCGTGAATGTTGTAGCCGCGGTACACCAAGCGGCCTTCCTGGCCATTGACGAGACAAATCGAACTATCGGCTGCAATGATTCCCTTGAGGCCTTTTGTCGTCACCGATTTCCCCTTCACAACGTCCATAGGACATCCGGTCATTCGTCTGTAAGCACCGCTTGTTTACTCACCCCGGTCAGGAGGCCTTTGGTTCGGACCATGGAGCGCGGCATCCCCGCCGAATCAGCTCTCTCTTGGGGAGCACCCATCTCGTCCCCGCACGCTGGACCGATCGAACTAGTAACGTCCAACCGATGGCAGACGGCCGCGGCAAACTACGCCGTTGAAAGCAGCAGCGAGTCGGGTCGCGAAACGCAAAGCCCGCAAACTGTGTCAACACGCAGGGCGTGCTCACCGCGTCCTCAACGTGCGGTGCATTATAGCGATTCACACGGCAACTTCAACGATCGCCCTCACAGCCAATACCGCCGTAAGTCACATTCCGTGCAGCGGATATCACTCCCTGACCAAATGCGTTTCGGTCGTAACCGGGCGCAAGTGCTGATCCATCCAGGCATAGATCAATGCTCGCGAGGCGTGCTCGACGGAATGCTTTTGGCCGTGGACATAAAACCCAAAGTTCTCGGGCACGCCCTCCATTTCATACGCCTCCATGATCTTCAGATTCATCAACACCCGCTGCCGCTGAATCCGCGGGTCGCCGTCATTGAGTGCCGAAACGTCCAAAAACGCTCGCGGGGCGATCAGCGAAATGATCTCGTGAAAATCAATCGGCGGCAATTCCCCTTTAAGCAATCCCGGCCGGATGTGTTTGAAGTAGACGTACCAATGGTCGCGGGACCAGTGTTCGACGCCGGGGTTGTGGCGGAAAAAGCTCGCGCCGCAATTGCAGGCGGCGACCTTGATGCGGTCGTCGTAGGCGGCCAGGAAAAACGTGCCGTGCCCGCCCAACGAATGCCCCAATGCGCCGATACGCCCGCCGTCCACTTCGGGCAGCGACTGCAGGACGTCGACGGCGATCGAGTGTTCATACGTAAACTTTCCCACGGCCGTCCATTCGGGATGCTTCTTGTGAAAAGCGCCCGTTTCGTATGAGCCTTCCTTAGGAGTCCGCAGGCCGGAGACAAAATGCTCCGGCGCGATGACCACGTAGCCGCGGCGGGCGAGGTGATCCAGGTAGGCTTTGTCGGGATTATCGACTAACCCGGCAGCCCGTTTCATCCCCTCCTCAAACGTCCCGTGCAGCGCCACAATCGCAGCCGACTGTTTTGTCAGTCCTAGCGGAATACCCAGATAAGCGTGCGCACGTTCGTCCGCTTCGACGTTGTAGCTGATCAACTTGCGGACGTACGTACCGTCGACTTCGACCGTTTCATGCACCTTCAGATCGAGCGGCGGCTTTTCCGGTTTGCGGTCGTCGCGAAGCAAATCCAGATACCGCTTACGCAACGTTCGCTTATGCGCCAGCCATTGCTCTCGGGTTTCGATTCCTTCCAGCAGATCGTCCCACGAGGATTGAATCGCCGGCGGATCGGAACGCCTACGAACCGGCGGATCGTCCGCAGCCTGAAGCGTTGCCAGCGAGCAGAGCAGGGGGGTGGCAAGAATCAATCGGCGAAGGCATCGGTCGGGCATCTCTGATCGTCTCTCGCAGAGGACTAGGGGCCGGTATGTTATTTCTGATCGCTTTGCAGTTCCACTCGGGAAAGCGGCTTCGCCATTATAATAGTGTATGCGAATCGTATTCGTAATGGAGTCCGCAACTTGAAACGTTCCTTCGAAGAAAACCGCGCGCAGAGACGCAAAGACGCAGAGAAAAAAGGGACGTTGCTGAAAGCCTCTCCGCGTCTTTGCGTCTCTGCGTGAGATTTCTTAGACTGGGAATTCCGATGACTATTGGCCTTTCGTGACGAATTCCGCTCGTTAAGGAGGATCGTAGATGCGCGCTCCCGAATTGCCGTGCGAGTTCTTGGACAAATGTAGCGACGATGAACGTGCTGAGGTCCAATCTTGGTGGAGTGGACTGCAGGAGGATTCCCGGAACTCGATTTGCCTGCTTTTGGATCGCCGGCAGGACTCACGCGCGTTCGTCTTTGCTGCGGCAGAGCAGGGGCAGGCGGCGCAGTGGCGGACGTTGCCGCTCAGTGACGAGCCATGACCGGAGGACGACGAACCGGACGAGGTGCGGCAGCAGCAATGGGAGTTTGTGCAACACCTGCTCGATCACGAAGAGATGATCATCCCTACCGAAGCGACGATTCGCACGTTTCGTATTTGCGTCGATCATCCCGCAGCGCGCCACGTCCGACTCGAAAGACGGGTCACAATCGATTTTCGCTGCCCGGTAGCGGTAGACGATTGCCCGATCGCAGGACTATTCGCCGACGGCCATACGAAACAGTGTACATTATTTCCCACGGCG
>CALFYU010000672.1 GCA_937952455.1 uncultured Planctomycetaceae bacterium | reverse complement strand
GCAACCGGCGGCGTCCTCCTGCGGCGGGCAGAAGCCGCCTGAGAGACCGCCGACCAGCAAGTCGAGCATGAATCCCAGCCCGAATCCTTTATAACCCGCCTGTGCGCCACCGAGCGGTTGAATTGTCCCGCACGGATCGGCGCGGCGGACCGTGGGATCGTTGGTCGGATTTCCGTCGCCGTCGAGTAGCCAGCCGTCGGGGCAGGGCACACCTTCAGCGAGTGCCAGCCGAATTTTGCCGTTGGCGACGACCGACGTCGAGATGTCGAGCACCAGGGGGCCGTCACCAGTGGGCACGCTGATCGCGACGGGGTTGGTGCTGATTTGCGGTTCGGTCCCCCCCGGTGGGGCGACGATGCGCAGTGCGCCGTTGATGTTCACCGTCACCAGCGCCGCATAGCCCCGCTCGGCGGCCAATTCGACCCATTCTCCCAAACGCCCGATGTGTCCGCACCGCATGAGCGTCCCGCTGGCGATCCCGACGTCGTCCGCCTTGTTCATCAAACGTTTCATCAACCGCCGGGCCTGCACCTGGCCGAAACCGAATTGTCCGTCCGCAGCGAGCATGGCGGGCGTTTCCGCGCGAACCAATAACTCCGCTCCCGGCACCAATCTGCCAATCCGGATCTGCAAAATGTAGTCAGCGATCCGCATGACCCCGTGCGAATCATGCCCCCGCAAGTTGGCCTCGACGAGACTCGCGGCGACGATCTCCGCTTCCTCAGCGGGGACATCGGCGGCGATGAACAGTTGTGTGGCGAATTCTTGGAGGGCCGTTGCGGAATACACGGGCATCGGTAGTGGTTTTCAGTTTTCCGAAATGACAAGAGCTCGCGCAAAGACGCGGAGACGCAAAGAAATGA
This sequence comes from uncultured Planctomycetaceae bacterium, assembly GCA_937952455.1. Taxonomy (GTDB): domain Bacteria; phylum Planctomycetota; class Planctomycetia; order Planctomycetales; family Planctomycetaceae; genus Symmachiella. The sequence goes on along the minus strand of CALFYU010000672.1, from coordinate 2,911 downwards.
AATCTGATACTGGTTCCCGAAGCGTTCGTCCGGCTTGGGGTGAGGGGCTTCCTACCGCGACCGGGAATCATTCCACCGCTACCGCATCCCAGTTCGGGCTGCGACGAAAGTTGCCGACGATGCCGTACAGCAGCAGGCCGTGAGCGAACATCCGCAACAAGGACGCAGCGGAGTTGATGATCAGAAACAGCTCGTTCAAGTTTTCGGGAGTGCGACCGTTTGCATCCATTGTCATCGTCAATAACCGCAAAAAGATTGCCGTGCCGACAACCAAAAGGAGTTGGATAGCCAGCGACGTACCGATCAAGATCCGCGGGGTGCGGGGGAGATCGCGGCGGTAGTAGCAGAGAAATATGCCGATGATCCAAATGACGGCCAAACCGCCGACCTGGGTGACAAAATACCAGATGCTCGAGACGACGGTGAAAATCGTTTCACTGGGATCAGCCATCGTTGATGTGCTCCACGTTCCATCGGGACAACGACCGTGTTTGGGAAAGCGCGGCGGCCGGGCCGTTGCGTTGACATTCCCATTTAGGAGATTACAAAACAGCAAGCAGTCGGCCTTTGCCTATCGGCGTCGAAACTGACTGGTGCCGCGCCGCTTATGACACTACATTACCGCGGGATTTCCGACCGCGACAGCCGGATTCCTCGATTGAACCACACGCAACGGAGGCGGTCGCTGCCATGACCCAAATCGAACGTGCCCGCAAGGGCGAAGTTACGCCCGAAATGGAATTCGTCGCCCAACGCGAACAATTAGCGCCGGAATTGATCCGCGACGAAGTGGCCGCCGGGCGGATGGTGATCCCGGCCAATACGGTCCACCTCACGAAAAACAGCGAGCCGATGTGCATCGGCGTGGCCTCGAAGTGCAAGATCAACGCCAACATCGGCAACAGCGCCGTCACCAGCGACGCGGGCGAGGAACTCGACAAGCTGCATGCCGCGGTGCATTTCGGTGCCGACACCGTGATGGACCTTTCCACCGGAGCGGGGATCGACGAAATCCGCCAAACCCTGATCGATGCCTCCCCGGTGCCGATCGGCACGGTCCCGATCTATCAGGTCGTGCAAAATCTCGACGACTTCCTCGACATGAAGCCGCAGGACATGCTGGACATGGTCGAGCATCAGGCAAAGCAAGGTGTGGACTACATGACCCTGCACGCGGGGATTCTGATCGAGCATTTGTCGCTGACCATGAACCGCATCACCGGGATCGTCAGCCGCGGCGGCTCGCTGATCGCTCAGTGGATGATGCACCACCGCCAACAGAACCCGCTGTACACGCACTTCGAAGACCTGTGCGATATCATGTACGAGTACGACGTCACCTGGAGCATCGGCGACGGCCTGCGACCTGGCTGTTTGGCAGACGCGTCCGACGCGGCGCAATTCGCCGAATTGGACGTGATGGGCGAATTGACACAGCGGGCTTGGGCCAAACAGAACCAGGTGATGATCGAAGGTCCCGGCCACGTGCCGATGGACCAGATTCCCATGAATATGCAGCGGGAGATCGAAGTCTGCCACGGCGCGCCGTTTTACGTACTGGGGCCGCTCGTGATCGACATTTCACCCGGCTACGACCACATTTCCAGCGCGATCGGTGCCGCCATCGCCGGACAGCACGGGGCTTCGATGCTCTGTTACGTCACGCCGAAAGAGCATCTCGGACTGCCCGACGCGAAAGACGTGCGGGATGGGGTGATCGCCTATAAGATCGCTGCCCACGCCGCCGACGTTGCCCGCCATCGTCCGGGTGCCCGCGACCGGGATGACGCGCTTTCGAAGGCGCGGTACGAATTCGACTGGAATCGCCAGTTCGAACTCTCGCTTGACCCCGAGCGTGCCCGCGAAATGCACGACGAAACGCTGCCGCAAGAGACGTTCAAGAGCGCAAAATTCTGCTCAATGTGCGGCCCGAAGTTCTGCTCGATGCGGATCAACGAAGACATGCGCAAGATGGCCCCGGAGGAATTGACGGAACTCGCCACTCACGTTGCCGAAGCGGCGAAGTAAGCCGGGTCTGCATGTCGGGCGAGCGTCCAACGTTGTTCGCCCCTCACCCCCGACCCCTCTCCCGGGGGGAGAGGGGAGTTTCAGTTTCGCATACGCTTCAACATTTTCTCCCTCTCTCTCTGGGAGAGGGCCGGGGTGCGGGTTTTCGCACGACCATGGGGGCGGCGATTGGTCGGGGCGATCACACCTCCGGAATGTCCACATCCTCCAAGTCCCGGTCCGGGATGTCGGCGATGCTGCCGCCGTAGAGCAGTCCCAGCCCCAGCAGCAATTGAAGGAGTTGGCAGCCGATGGCGGCGCGTTGGCTGGTGGCCAGAGCGACGTCCTCGGCGACCTTCGTTTTTTGCCAGGCGTACACCACGTCGGAAATCACCGCAAACGTCGTGCTGCCGATCACGGACAACTTCAGCGTGATGCCGTAGAGCCAAAAATATTGGCCAATATCTTCCGGCGGAGCGACGAGCAACAGGACCTTGCGCCCCGACGTCCAAATGCCGGCCAGACCGAATGATCCGGCGACACCCAGCGTCAACAGGTAAAGCTCCGTCGATCGCCCGCCGGTGAACATTGCGCCAACCAGGCCGACCAGCAGACACCAGCCCGACCCCCTCAAGACCCGCAGCGGATGGAAACGATCCGACATCCAGCCGCTCAGGCTGCCGAATACCAGCGCCAACGAACAGAGCGCCAAGCCCATGATCATGGCAAACGTCGACGACTGTTCGATCTGGTAGCCGAAGAAATACAAGTTGCCGTCGTCGGCTTGGGCTTTAAAGATATCTTGCGTGAACGCCGCAAAGTAGAGGATCGCCGTGTTCAACACGTCAACGAGAAAGAAGTTGCCCAAAAAATATTTAAAGAGCTAGGGCTTAAGCATGATGAT
>CALFYU010000671.1 GCA_937952455.1 uncultured Planctomycetaceae bacterium | reverse complement strand
ACAAGACCTATTTCTCACGCGGCCGTTCGTTCTCCACGCTGTTTCGCAATATGCCGGCGCTGTTCACGTTCGACGATCACGACGTGGGCTGGGACATCCACGGCTGCGGACAGGTCGGCCTGCGGGAAGGCCGCCACCTCATTCGCGACATCGGGCTTCGCGGCTACGAAGAATATCTCTCCTGGGCCAACCACCCCGGACCGCAGCGCGGCCGCATCCGGTTCGGCACGGCCGAGGTCAAACAGGGAAGCACGATCTTGTTCGACGCCGACGCCGAATTCTCATCGCTCGATCCCGGGACCGTCAGCACGATCCACCTCGGCAATTACACCCGCGACGAGTTCGTCGGCCGGCACGGAGACCCGCCCAAAAACGCGGGCGTCTACGGACTGACTCGCGTCGTCGACGGTACGCATCTCGAAATCACGCCCGCCGCCCGCGCCGATGAAACACTCCCCTACAGCATCGGCACCCACCACTATTACGACTGGCAGGTCGCCAACTGCCATTTCTTCGCACTCGACACACGCGGCGAACGCTCCCGGCGCAACCCCCAAGACCGCGCCGACCCCAGCCTGTTCCTGCTCGGCGCCGCCCAGGAGCAGTGGCTGCTCGACGGAATCCGCAACACCGACGCCGAGTTCATTTTTGTCGTCTCACCCGACCCGTGGACCATCTATCACACGGCCGCCCACGTCGGCGGCGACGACGAGGATGACAAGGGAGACGGCTTTCCCTCGTTCCTGGATCAACGCGAACGCCTGCTCAACGCCATGGACGCGATCGACAAGCCGATCCTCATCTTCACCGGCGACGTCCACGCATCCGCATCGGTCAAAATCACCAACAACGTCTGGGAAATGATGTGCGGCCCGCTCGGCTCAACCGGGCACCCCCTCGGCACGCTCGGCAACCCGCCCACCGGCGGACCCTGGAGCAGCATGGGCCGCGACGTCGAGATCCGCTGGGTCACCGGCTTCCCCAACAACCTGCCGTACCAGAAGATCAGAAACACCTACTACGGCATCGTGCAGGTCAATAACGTCCTCAAGGTCGCCGATCCCAACGGCGGCTATCAGTTCTGCGCCTACGACGTCCCCCAGGTCATCGTCCGCTGGCACGACGGCTACACCGGCCGCCTGGTCTACGCCGAGTCGATCACCACCCGCGATGCGACAGCAACCGCGCCTTGATCATCCGCCCCGGGTCAATTCCGCAATGGCTATCCTCCGGTCGCCCAGAACATCGCAACTGACTCGCATCGCTGCCGCGATCGTCCTGATGTTGGCAGGCGCGTCGACTCACGCTGCCGCCCCCCCGAACATCGTCTACATCATCTCCGACGACCAGTCCTGGACCGACTACGGCTTCATGGGCAACAAGCGGGTTCACACCCCGCACCTTGATGCCCTCGCACGGCAATCCGCGCGGTTCGTCAACGGATACGTGCCCACCAGCGTCTGCCGACCTTCGCTCGCCACGCTGCTGACCGGCCTGTTTCCCCACCAGCACGGCATCCACTTCAACCACGGCCCACCCGGCAATTCGGGCTACAACCGGATGACGTCACGGACCGAGTATGAGCAGACCCGCGAACGCGAGTTCGACCTGATCCGCCGCCTGCCGACGCTGCCCGGACTGCTCGCGAGCGAAGCCGGTTACCGTTCGCTGCAGACCGGCAAATTCTGGGAAGGGCACTGGCGAAACGGCGGATTTACTGCCGGCATGACGACCTTTGAACCGCCGCCGCTCGACCAGACCTTCGGCGGCGCACGCACGCTCGCCGGCGGCGAGCGCGTCGCACACGGCAACGGCGACGCGCTCACCGCCGGCGAGCGTG
>CALFYU010000670.1 GCA_937952455.1 uncultured Planctomycetaceae bacterium | reverse complement strand
CGGGACAGGCGCACCGACATAAAACTAAAGGCAGAAGGTGTTAAGCCTGGCGTTCCTGATTGTTTTGTTTTGAAAAAACCGGCAGACACGACTACGACAGTATACAATATCAAGACGACCACCAGCAGGATTCGCCACTTACGCCTTCTGACACAGTAACTCGCAGCGAATGCCAACAGCGCACTCGCCAGCAACGACATGCCGCTGATCGGCATCTGTGTCAGAAATGACCCGACAGACATGTACGACAGCCAACCGCCGTATGCGACGAATGCGATGGTGAAAAAGTTGTTCATTTCAACGCCGGGTGTACATTCATGATGCATGTGATATTTGGTATCGATTACCGGCAGTTTGATTTGTCGGGCGGTGAGGATTGCTGCGATTTGCGTCTTCCATACATTGAATTGATTTACATTTGCAGCCAATCGACGATCATTTGATTTTGCATCCGGTGGCAAGGTCTAAACAACACGTGTTATGGTCCCAGTCGATGATCTCCAGGTGTTTCTCATGTAAGCAAAATCCGTTGAAGAATTCGTAGCCCCCTTTAATTTCCCATATCAACTTGCCTCGGTATGTCAAACAGGCAATTCGATTGCTGCCGCGAGTGATCAAGTTCTTGCCGTTTGCAACTGTGTGAATTTCTTCGCATTTGGAATCGTCGACGATCTTCGACCATTCGAGTTGCAGATGCGGCAAGGATACTGAAGCAACGCAGCAACCGACGGCAACAATGCAGGAATTATCGTGCACAATCACTGAGTGCTCATGAATGTGCGTCCAGTAGCCGTTTGCCAGTAAAATACAGGATACGACCTCCTCGAATTCGTCTGTCACCTGAATCGCGCAATTCGAGATGATGTCGACCCTATTAGAGCAGTTTAACAGATATTCAAATACATACGATTGAATGTTGTCTGCGGATCCGTACGTGTAGCCTTGATCCTCATTGATCGTGATACGGGACGGTCCATGTTTTAGCTCTACTACCACCGACTACTCGACCTCCACCGTCCAATAAACATCAAACCCACCTCCACGATTAGAAACAAACGTCAACCGCCCGCCCGGTCCGAAGCTGGGGAAATTGTCGATCGCCGGGTTTTGTGTGATGTTTTGCGGGTGGCTTCCGTCGGCGTCGATGGTGAAGATTTCCAGGTTGCCGGTGCGGTTGCTGGTGAAGGCGATCGTTTTGCCGTTGGACGACCAGCGAGTCGGGTCCGCCGTGTCTATCGACCGGTCACATCGGAAACACTTGCTTCAGTTCTCCCGGTTGATCCGGATCCCTTGCGGGGCAGCCGGCTGGACTCGCTGTACTTGTGTCGGACGACGATTTTCCGGTGACAGGCCGAAGCGGACCCTACTGGTTGCTAATTTGAAACAGTTTTTACCAGGAAGGTTCATAGAAATCGGCCCCTGAGGGATTCCATATCCTAATTTGCACGCCACGAATATTGGCTTCGAACCATCCGAGTGGACCAAAAATAATACCCAGCGCCTCACTTCCGAATCGGCGATCGTAAACACGAATTAGGCCATCTAAACCAGGCGTCACACCACTTGGCGTGTAGTCCCCCAGCAGCAGGTACCCACACACATACGGGCCGATCAACACTGACAGTCCAATAATCCCGTAAACAACCCAATTCTGCCACCATTTCGATTTGTCTGTAGTCATGCGGCGCCTCTCGGTTTTTCGCGCGAGTAGAGTCCGCTGTGCGGACCATGCGAGTGCGAACCAAATTTCAAGTTGATTGCGTTAATGGTAATAGATGCACGTCGAACGTTTCGGTCGGCACAGCGGATTCTACAATTCTTTGCCAGCTGTTTTGGGAGTGTCGCGTGTCATCCGTCACCACAGTTTCCACCACGGCTTCTTTGCCTCGTCCTCCCAACCGCCAATCGGTGGAAGAAGTTTTGTCTTGAGAAATGTAAAATATTTCGGGTCCTGGCCTGAGAAAATCTCATAGCCGGCTCCCATGTAGGCACGAGCCAATTCATCTGCAGCGCGATCCGCGTTGCCAAGTTCGTATTGGCATTGTCCAAGCCGAAGATGAAAAAAAGGATTGCCGATTGCGTCGGGACAATGCATTGCATTCGATAGATGTTCACGGGCCGTGTCGTAATTGCCGTCCAGGAAGTGTGCATCGCCAATCGCTGCCAGCAGCCACGTAGCAGCATTCCAATTGGTCTTTGGTTCGGGGAGCAACTCCCAGGCAGCCCAGTATTTCTCGAGCGCATCGAGGTATCGGTCCGCGTCGGCAAGCGTGTCGCCTTCGGCACTCAGCCGTAGAATCTAGTCGTACGCGGCGGCTGGTAGTTCGGCCATTATGTTCTTCACATTAGTATCTGTGCAGACCCTACTCCACCACCCCCACCGTCCTATAAACATCAAACCCACCCCCACGATTAGAAATAAACGTCAACCGCCCCTCCGGCCCCCAACTTGGGAAATTGTCGATCGCCGGGTTTTGTGTGAAGTTTCGCGGGTGGCTGCCGTCGGCGTGGATCGTGAAGATCTCCAGGTTGCCGGTGCGGTTGCTGGTGAAGGCGATGGTCTTGCCGTCGGCCGACCAAGCGGGGTAGTCGTCCAGGCCCTTGCTTTCGGTCAGACGCGTGACGGTCTCGGCGGCCAGGTCGTAGACCGCTAACTCGTAGTCGCCCCAGCGGTTGGTGGCGAAGGCGATCTTTTTGCCGTCGGGGGACCACGCCGGGTGTTCGTCCAGGGCGGCGTGATTCGTCAGTCGCCGCATGTCTTTGCCGTCCGGGCGGACGATGTAGATCTCCTGATTGCCGTCGCGCGTCGAGGAAAACGCAATCCACTGGCCGTCGGGAGACCAACTCGGGTATTCCTCGTGCGAGAGTTTGTCGTTGACGGCCACTGATTGCAGGTCCGTTCCATCGACGCCGATCGAATAGACCTCCAGATCGCCTTGATTGGGCGAGGTTTTGTCAAAGGTGAATGCCAGTCGTTTGCCGTCGGGGGAAAACTGGGCGTCGTATTCCGGATCGGTGCGGTCGGTCAGCCGCTTTTCGGTCTTGCCGTCGGCCGAGCGCAGGTAAAGAAAAATCGTCGCCCCCTTGTGCCGCGCAAAACAGAGCCACTTCCCGTCCGGCGACCAGACGGGACGTTGTTTGAACAGACCGTCCTGCGTGAGTCGTTCGACCACCGGTTCGCCGGCCTGGAGCGTCGCGGTGACTCGTGTGAGTAGAATCAGAGTGGTGAGGGCAGAGACTAGAAGTATGGTGCGCATCGCGTTGCTCGAAGACGGGAGTTGTCCGCACTCGAAGCAGAGCTTCGAGAAATTGGGTTCCCAAACGGGAGTTTGGGAGCCAGAGTTAAATTGCTGTCGTTGTGCGTCGTTGTGCCAATCGCGGCTCGGCGGGAGCCTTGCGCTCCCGGACACCGCGCAAACTGCCTACTGCCTACTGCCGACTGCCGCCACGCGCGGTTTGGCCGCGTGGGGTTTGGGGGTCGTGTCGGTCTCGTCCAAGAGCCATTGTACGCGTCTTTCCAATTCCCGCGTCAATTCCGCGCCGGCGGCGCGATCACGTGTCACCGGCACAGGCACCGGTTCGCCGAACGTCACGACGGAACTGCGCGTCGCTCGAATGCCGGCAGTGGGTGCGTCGAGAAAGTCTTCCTCGAACTTGTCGATCGTCTCCGCCATCCGTTCGACCGTGGGGCGCTCAGAGACGTAATTGCCGGGATAGCTGAACATCTGCACGACGAGAAACAATTCGTCCATATCTTTCCGCAACTGTTCACGGCCGGGATCGGTTTTCTCGATCGCGTCCAACTGAGCAATTACGTGCCGGCGGAGCTTCTTAACCCGTTCGGGAATGATCTGCCCCGCCGTTTCAATAAGGCCGTGCCTCTGGGCGAGCTGTTGCAAAATGTGGTCGGAGAGATGGGCGATCCGCTCATCCAGTGAACCGGGCTGGCTGCAGCCGAGGTATTCCACCTCCTTGAGCGCGATCATGCCGTCGGCAAATCGGTAAATGCGGTCCTCAAGCGGCAAATCGCTGCGTACCCTCCAGTAGGCCCGTTCCTCCAATTGGGCCATCACTCCTAATAACTCCGCAGTGGGGTCGGTGAGGTATGTGTAACGAATGGCGCAGGGCACAACCACGATCGGCCGTTGCGCCTTGCGGGCCGCCGTCATGGCGATCGACGCGGTCCCTTCGCGAAATGGCGTGATGCGTTCGTTGAGATGATAGACTTCGCCTTCGGGAAAAATCACCAGTGGATGCGGCTGGTTTTGCAGGATGTCGATCGCTTGCTTAAAGGCCCGCATGTCGGTCCCTTCGCGGTCGACGCTGAAGCAACCGTGATGCTGCATGATCCAGCTTTCCAGGCGGCTGGACATCCCGAACACCTGCCAGGCGGTCATAAAGTACAGCGGCGACTTGAGCACTTCGGCAGCATGGTAAAGCACATAAGAGTCCGCATGGCTGGAATGATTCGGCGTGACGACAACCCCTTGTCCCGCCTCGATCGCCGCCTGCAAATGCTCCCCGCCGCGGACGTCGATTTCCAACAGCCGGTGCTGCTGAATCTGCTGATACCGCCGCAGGCCCCGCCAGACGCGGATCATCAACGGACTCAGTTTCGGCGGCCACCACTGCGGCGGCGTTTCAAAAGGCTGACGATTCATGATTCGGCCATCACCCCGAGAAGAACGAACAAAAGTGGTCCCTGTATTTCACAGAGACGCGGGGAATTTGGCAATATCACGCAGACGTGAGGATTGAGGCTTGAGGGAATTGGGACAATTCGGACATAGGGTGCGAGTCTTTTTCTCCTCAAGCCTGTCCTCTCAAGCCTATTCCAGAAACTGCTTGTCCGAGGCAATCCCCTCGTGCTGCGGTGTGTCGGGTTTGATGATTTTCCATGACGCGCCGGTTTCGCGCATGGCGCTGTAGTCGATCGGTTCGTAGGCGAACTCCAAATGCGGCGTGGCGAGTGGTTTTTCGCCCGCGTGCCGGGAACGCATCGATGCGTCCAAGACGCCGGTCGTCATCAGCGTCCGTTCGATCGGATAGGGGGATTTTTTGTGGATGAAGTGATACTGGATCGCATGAGACAGTGCCTTAAACAGGCAACGGTTGTCCCACGGGCCGGGGTTGAAATACGTCGCCAGCGGTTTCGGATCTCCTTTGAGTCGGCAAGCGAAATTCCAGCGGATCCCGCTGTTGCCCACCTTGAGAACCGTTGCCCGCAATCCGTCATCGTATTCCAGCAGAATGCCATGTGCGGCGGTCTTGGGGTCGATCGCCGGTTGCCCCAGGAAGTCCGCTTCGGTCTGCATCGCCGCCCGGGCCAAATCGAGCGACCAGCGTTTGCCAGCGGCGTTTAAGAGCGCGTCACCGGAGAGAAACTGCACGCGGGAGATTCCCGTTTCGCCGCCGCGCCGCGCTTCAACCATCGACTGTAATACTTCCAACCCGTGGAAGTCATATGATTCCACGCCCCCGCCATGAATGGAAACTGCTTCTTCAATCTCCGCACCGACCGGGTTATCGACCATCGGTACCCGCTGCGCCAACGGCACTGAACTCCCCGCCATCAGCGGAATACCGAGTCTGATCGACGTTTCGTGCATCTCCTGCGCCCAATCCCAGCGATAGGAGAGATGCTTGTCGTTGAAGACCGGTACAAACCGACCGGAGCGTTTCATGACCGCGGTGATTTCATCAAAGAACCGTTTGCGCGGATATTCGACCTGGCCGAGTTCGTTGCTGGGATAACTCCCGTGCTCGCCGATCGACAGCACCGCGTCGACCGCCATTTTATCGCCCCCCAGACAAAGCGCCTCGGCAATCGACTCGTAAACCGGGATTCCGTAGTTAGCTGAAATCTCGGGCGTCATGTCTCCCTTAGGATGCTGATCGGCGTAAAGGCTGACCACGTCGACGCCGGGATCGGTCAACTGCCCGTTGAAGATGTACGGCTCCAGAAAATTCTCCAGGAGCACGTGAGCATGCCAGCGGTGCGCAAACGCCGTATACACGACGGCGACTTTCGGGCGCCGCCCGATCGGAGCGGCCAATAGTGGCCCGCCGGACAGTGGAACCGCCAAGCAGGCCCCGGCCGCAGTCTTGAGGAAACGTCGCCGCGAAACCGAAGAGCCGTCTATTCGCTTTGCTCGCCGATCAATCATGAGCTGAAAAGTCCTGCTGTGGTCACATGAGATTTCCATTGATTCCCCCGATCGACCGGGGGGAACAGATCAATGTCCGCTTACGCGATTGTAAGCAGTCTCACATGACAACAAAAGGCACGCTTTCAATACAGCTTCACGAAATACTCGCCGAAGTTCAAATAGACGAACAACGCGGTCTGAAACGCGGCCACGCTGGTGCCGACTGTCATCCCCCACCGAACGCGGAAACGATACAGCAGCGGAATCGCGCACAGCACGATCAACGTACCGAGCATTTTAGCCGTCATGAACAGGGCGACGTCGCCGCCGTCTTGCTCCATCAGCCACCGCCCCACCGGGTTCTGCTCGTATTGGTACAGAAAGTCCTGGTTCTTAAAGGTCCAATAGGTGTCGACGGCCGCCACACCCCCGATGATCACGGTAGCCGCGGCGAGAAAGGCTATGTGCCACCGCTTCGCACCGGTTGTTTCGGGAGCGGTCGCTGGCACTGGTTCGGCGCAACGGACGCATGTATGCTCCACCGCGCGGCGGGCGGGCCGGGGCCGGCCAGTTGCCGAGCGGCGCCGGCGGCGCGAGGGCTGTCCTGTTGATTTTCCCCAGTAGCGAATGGACTCCATGGGGTCAAATGCCGCCGAGCGGCGTGTAGGAGTTGCCGCGATCATTTTTGCTGCCCTCCCTTTTCCCTCATGGCGGTCGCTGAGCGACTCGCGGTTTTGTCCAATGACTTGGTTACCGAATCAATCCCGTCGTTTGTCTTCCAGACAGCGGAAAAAACGACGCGGACGTCATCACATGTCGCCCTGACCGGGCCTCGCCTACCAACAATTTGATGGATTTTATTTTGGTTTCCCAGACTATCGACACCGGTCAGGATGCTGTTGACTACCGTCCGTGATGTTTTCGTGAGTCAAACTCGTGCGAAGATCACCGACTGTGTCCGCGCCTTCTCTCCGCTCTCACGTTGTAAGATCAACAAAACCGCCCCAAACCGGACGCGCTTTGCAGGAATTCCGAGTAAGTCATTGCCACAATGCACTTTACAGCGAATATTTCTCAGCGGCCGCATGTCGATTCATCGCAGATTGCACTCGGAAAACAGTCGTCGCCGTGGGGCCTAAGCGTATTCCCCAACACGATACATCAGCGTATTTCTCTCACCCTCGGTGGAGACCGGCTTGACCGGCTCGTATACAATTCATCACCGCTCACAATGCAAATGCCCAATGGTCCGCGAAACACGCCAAAACTCAGCAGCAATACCGTAAATGCCCCGACAAACATCCAGCCGCCGCCGGTTTGCTGAGTATCTTGACGCCATTCGCGTGAAGTCTTCGCCACCGGACGATGAGAACCTTTCCGGCACCAAACTCCGAGAGACTCCGCGACAGGACCGATCGTTTCTGACGCTGTTGCGCGAGTTTTTGAAGTTGCTCACCGGGCACCGCGTCAGTATTGCGGTTGCGATGCTAACACTCAGCGTTTCGACGGTGCTCAAACTCGTCCCCCCCGCCGCGACAAAGATCGCCATCGACTACGTGTTCGCCGGACGGCCGCTGCCGGATTATGTCACCCGTCGAATCTCGCTTCCGGCCGATCCGCGCGACCTGCTCATCTTGTTGGCCGTGGCCGTCATCGTGATTTCGGTCGTCGAAATCGGTATCCATCTGTGGGGCCGCTGGCTGGCGACCAAGGCGACCAAGCTCGTGCAGATGTCGGTCCGCAAACGGGTTTTCGAGCACGCGGTTCGTTTGCCGCTGCACCGGGTCTATCAACTCAAGTCGGGCGGAGTTACGAGTATATTGCGCGAAGATGCCGGCGGGGTCGCCGAGTTGATTTTCAGCATGCTGTACAACCCCTGGCGAGCGATCATCCAACTCGTCGGCAGCCTGGCGGTGCTGGCTTGGGTCGATTGGCGACTGCTGCTCGGATCGTTGGTGCTCTTGCCGGCCGTCTATTTGACACACGCCACCTGGATCAGTCGCATACGCCCGCTGCAGCGCGACGTCCGCCGCCGCCGGCAGGAGATTGACAGCCATGCCACCGAAGCCTTCGGCGGCATGCGGGTTGTAAGAACCTTTGGACGCCAGCGCAGCGAAGCGGGCCGGTTTACCCGCGGCAATCACCTGATGGCGCGGCAGGAATTGTTGGCGTGGTGGAGGATGCGGACCGTGGAAATGGTCTGGAGCATTCTGATTCCGCTGGCCTCGGCCGGACTGCTGATCTACGGCGGACTGCAGGTCTTGCGGGGCGAGATCACGCTGGGCGATCTGATGATGTTTCTATTCTATCTGGCGATGCTCCTGGAACCGATCGCCGTGCTGGCCAATAGCGCCACACAATTCCAAAGCAGTCTCGCCGGATTGGACCGCGTGTTGGACCTGTTGGCCGATCCGCAGGAAATGCTTCCCACTCCCGATGCGATCACGCTGGATCCGCAGGCCGTCGCTGGACGACTGACACTCCGCGACGTGAACTTTCAATATCCCGGCAGCACGACTCCGGTGCTGCACGGCATTAACCTGGAAGTCGAGCCGGGCGAAACGCTGGCCCTGGTCGGTCCCAGCGGCGACGGGAAAACGACGCTATGTAATCTGATCGCCCGCTTTTATGCTCCCACATCCGGTGACATCGAAATCGACGGCGTCAATCTCAAGGATGTGCGCGTGGAGAGTTACCGCGAACTCATCAGTATCGTGGAGCAAGACATTTTCCTGTTCGACGGCACCGTGGCGGAGAACATCGGCTACGGAGCGCGAACGGCGACGATTGAAGAAATCCGGCACGCCGCCCGCGTCGCCAACGCGCACCGATTCATCGAAGAATTACCCAATGGTTACGACACGATCATCGGTGAACGGGGCGTGCGGCTCAGCGGCGGGCAGCGGCAGCGTCTGGCGATTGCCCGCGCCGTCTTGGCCGATCCCCGCATCCTGATCCTGGACGAAGCGACGAGCAACCTGGATACCGAAAGCGAACGCCTGATCCAAGAAAGTCTCGCTCGACTCACCGCCGGGCGGACCTGTTTCGTCATCGCCCACCGCTTGAGTACGATTACCGACGCCGACCGCATCTTCGTGCTCGACGACGGTCGCATCGTCGAGTCCGGCACGCACGACGGTCTCATGGACCATAGCAGCCGGTATCGCGAGATGGTCGAGTTGCAAATGAGCTGATGGCGGTTATCGTGTTTAGAACCTGCGAATCGCACGAACGCCGGCGACGTACGATCACCTAATTTGATTTCACGAAGCTCCATAGGGTGCACCGCAACGACGCGGTGGAAACAGACGCATGATCCGTGGAATCCTGCAAACCGCGGGCGGGTTAGGATTATTCTTGCTGGGCATGAATGTCATGACCCAAGGCTTGCGGTCGGCAGCCGACGAACGGTTGCGTGGGCTGATCAAACGCTCCACAAAAAGCCCGCTGCAGGGTGTCGTCACCGGAAGCCTCTCCACAGCGATCGTTCAGTCATCCAGCGCGATCACGGTCCTCGCGGTGGGGTTCGTGAACGCCAATTTGCTCAGCTTTCCCGAAGCTCTGGGCATTATCTTCGGCGCGAATATTGGGACGACCATCACCGGTTGGCTGGTGGCCTTATTGGGGTTCCATCTACAACTTGATCAAATCGCCCTTCCACTGATCCTGTTAGGCGTGATCATCAAGACCTTCAGCGGCGGCAAGTGGGAGGCCGCGGGAACCGCCCTGGCAGGGTTTGGATTAATCTTTGTCGGCATCAGCACCATGCAACTCGGCATGGCGGAATTCCGCGGCATCGTCACTCCAGACGACTTCCCGCCCGATACGATTCCTGGCAGGTTGCTCTTGGTGTTCATTGGATTGCTGATTACCGTGGTTACGCAGTCCTCCAGCGCCGGTGTCGCAACCGCGCTGGTGGCGGTCCATGCAAAATCGATTTCGCTGAACCAGGCTGCCGCCATGGTGATCGGAATGGATTTGGGGACGACTTTTACGGCGGCGCTGGCCACGGTGGGCGGAAACGTGCAGGCCAGGCGGACCGGTTTTGCACACGTGGTCTATAACTCGCTGACCGCCGTCGGTGCCTTCTTACTGTTAACTCCCTATCTGCAACTCATCGCTGCGATCTGGCCCCGCGCGGCGACTGACGTTCCGGAATTGGCACTCGTCGGTTTTCATACGTTTTTCAACACCGTCGGAGTGATCGCAATTTTGCCGTTCACGCGCCCCTTTGCCAACTTGATCGAGCGGATGTTTCCTGAACGAGGCAACGTCTTTGCCAAACGCCTCGATAAGACGTTGCTCACAACTCCCGAAGCCGCATTGGACGCAGTGGCCGCAACGATTCACGACATCCTGCAGGTGGTCTTCAGCGAATTGAGTCGATGGTTACGTGCACCGTCAGACGTTTCCGACGCTGCGTTGATCAAGGATGTGGATGATGCGCTTGGCTTGGCACAGCAGTACTTGCAGCAGATTCCCAGTTCACCCGACAACCCGTCAACGGATCACGCGTTCCTGTCCTGCGTGCACACGTTGGATCATTTGCAGCGTGTCAATCGTCGAATGCAGGACCAGTCCCGCCTCCGCACCTGCCGCACCGTCCCCGCGTTGTCCCATATGGCCGATAACCTGGCGGATGCGTGTGATCGGATCGCCACGGCTGATTTTCCATTGACGGCTGACCGCGCCGACGAATTTCACAATATCAGTCACGAGCTAAAAACTGACATGCGGGAATTCCGCGCACAAACCATCGCCAACGCGGCGCATGGCAAATTGACGCCCGGCGAAGCCATCAAACACATGGACGCTGCGCGATGGCTGCGGCGCATCGGCTATCA
The DNA here is from genome assembly GCA_937952455.1 of uncultured Planctomycetaceae bacterium. Taxonomy (GTDB): domain Bacteria; phylum Planctomycetota; class Planctomycetia; order Planctomycetales; family Planctomycetaceae; genus Symmachiella. Next base: position 2,742 of record CALFYU010000670.1, on the reverse strand, counting down.
CATTTGGCGGGTCGCGTATCACCTGACCGTCCGCACTTCCGCTGATGTCGCCGGATTGGCAACTCCGTCAAAGTGAGGTGCAGCGCACACGCTCATCTGGTTGCCGCTGGTTTAGGGCAACTCGAACTTGTGATCCTTGAGCGGAATCGTCAATACGGGACAGCGGGCTTTGCGCACGACCTTTTCGGCCACGCTGCCGATCAGCAGGTGCGAGATGCCTGTGCGACCGTGTGTGCCCAATACGATCAGGTCGATATTGTTGTTTTTGGCGTACCGCACGATCTCCGCGAAGGGCGCCCCCTCGATCATCTCCTGCGTCACCACCTTGACCGAATTGCCGACCGAATCGGCCGTCTCGGCCAACTTCTTTTTTACGGCCGCATGCAGTTCCTGCAGGATTTCGTCCGACACTGAGAAGAAACCGTCGGAACCCATCGCCACCGCCGTATCGTTCGAAATCACGTGCAAGAGGTGGATTTCCGCTCCGAACTTTTCGGCGAGCTTCTCCGCATAGCTCAACGCAGCCGAGCTGTTTTCACTGAAGTCCGTCGGTACCAAGATTTTTTTCAGCATCGTCCCGGCTCTCCTGTTTCAAATTCCTGGATATGCCGATGCCTATGTCGGCTTCTAATGTCATTGTATGCCGCGTCACAAAGACCGGCCAGTCTTCCGCGACTTTTTCAGAGCCAGTAGCGAAGGCCAATTTATCGGGTCTCCCAATCGGTCGAGTTTAGGAAATTCAGCAATTCCTCTGCAGTCTGCGGCGCGCCGCTCGTTGTTGTTTCGGCGATGTCGAACTCACTGAGCAGATACTCGGCCTTCTCGAACGTACAAAACCTTTCCAACTGATTGTGGAACGTCTCGAAATCATCGGAGCGCAGCGCGTCGGGTAACGAATCGTAGCGGCGAATTAGGTGTTGTGGATTGTGCGCCAACACGATGTCGCGGCAGCGGGCGGCGATATCGATACACCCGGCGCGGCAGGCGGCGATTCCCGTCAGCAACAGGAACTTATCCCGCTGGATAAATTGCCCCTTCTGTTGCGAGATTTCTGCCAAGCGGGCAAAGGCTCCTATCGCTGTTTCGTCATTCATGGTCATCGCCCGGCGCTATGCGTTCGTCCCACAGCAATTTGCTGGAACAAATCCTTGTGATCATCCAAAGGGAATTTGCAGACCATCGTACGCCAATTCCACACCCGCAGGCAATCGCGCATTGGTCGCTGCGTGATCCAGCGTGTGCGCGATGTGCGTAAAGTAAGTCCGCTTCGGCTTGACCCGTTCGACGACTTGTAGTGCCTGCTCAATATTGAGGTGGGTCGGGTGCGGTTCTTCCCGCAGCGCATCTAGGACGAGCACGTCCAATCCCTCTAACAACGTCCAACTCTCGTCCGGGATGCGGCTGACGTCGGTACAAAACGCGACGTCGCCAAACCGAAATCCCAACACGGGCAGATTCCCGTGCCATAAGCGAATCGGCCGTACGAGTTGTCCCAACAGCGTAAACGGTTCGCCCGAGATACGCACAAACTCCAATGCGGGCACCGCTCCGCGGTGATTGTTCCGCGGCGGCTCGAACGCGTAGTTGTAGGACTGCCGAATCTGCTGTTCGACGTTCGCTTCGCAATACAGCGGAACCGGACCGCGCAGGTAATATCCGAAAAGCCGCAGATCGTCCAAGCCGAATAGATGATCGGCGTGACTGTGCGTAAAGATCGCCGCCTTGATCAAATCAATCCGCTCCCGCAACAATTGCATCCGCAATTCGGGCGGTGTATCAATCAGAAAATGTCCCTCCGGCGCCGAGACGACCACCCCGGTCCGCGTCCGTTTGTTGCGCGGATCGGTCGACTCGCAGACGTCGCAATGGCAGCCGATCATCGGTACGCCGTGGCTGGTGCCCGTCCCCAGCAACGTTATTTTCGTTTCCGTCTTTTCAGAGAGCGTCGACATAATTCCATTGCGCAAGTTGTCAAAGGTCGCTCAACACGAAAGAGCCGCGGCGGCCGCTCAATTCGACCGCGCCAGCCGCGTTGCGATCATACCGAACCGGTGACCGCCGTACACCCTTTTGCCGCAATCGACCATCGGAACCTCCCAGCGGTGAGGTCTGGTTGTGCGAACCAAGCGGCGACGGACCACGCAATGCTCGCGTCGCATTCCCGAGAATAACGCTGCGATTGCCAGATCCCTTGCACGTAATAGTACTAATGAACCACTGGAATGGTCTATTGTACTAGGTTCTTGGCGGCATCGATTACCGAGACACTTAACCCCGCTCATATTTCTGACAATGAGGTAAGGATTTTCTTTAGTAGCGCCGCCAGCGATCACTTACCTTCTTGAAAACATTATACGGAATCCTAGAATATCCCGCGTTCTTATTGCCGATAAAAGACTTGTTGCGGCGAGTTTTTCCGGCCGAACACCAACCCCAAGAGATTGCCATTCCATGGTAGCTCAGACGGGAGGATAGCTGGGACGCGGTCAAACGCAGTCCCGGGCGAGCGCCTATCCTTCTTCTGGGCTACCTTTTTTTGCGCTTGTGAAGAAACGGCGTCGCTCAGCGATCTCGACCGACGAGGAGTTAGCCATGTCGTCGCACACCGGAGAAAACCCGAAAGAAACGCCGAGCTTTCACGGGTTGCGGGTATGTTCCTTTGAGAGCCGCAAACGGGACGAGATGCGGACGCTGATTGAACGCCACGGTGGCGTCGCCACCGTTGCTCCCTCGATGCAAGAA
>CALFYU010000669.1 GCA_937952455.1 uncultured Planctomycetaceae bacterium | reverse complement strand
GAAATCCTGGGCGAGCGATCGGAGAAAAATATCGATCGGCATCGTCAGCGGCTGTTTCGGGTCCTTGTCCGTCAATAACAGTCGGCCGTCGGAGATAATCATTTCTTTTTTCGGGGGGATGAGATAGATGGAATTTGGTTCCACCCGCATGTTTTCCGCCGCCCGATGGATGGGAAGCTCGGTATACCGCGCGAGCAACTCGTCCATGAGACTTTTGAAATCAGGCGAGAGGTGTTGGATGATGACAAATGCCATCCCCGTGTCGAACGGCATATTGGTAAACAACCGCTCCAAGGATTCCAGGCCCCCCGCTGAGGCGCCGATGCCGACCACGTAGAGCGGCCTATCGTCTTGGACTTCATTCGCTATCACCGAAGCTTGGTGCTCGCCGGAATTGTTAGGCTTTTCGAGTTTGCTAGTCTTCATGATTTGCTCCCGAAACGTTTGACTCCCCCTGTGAATGAGTTGAAATCTGCCGACGCGGCAGTCAGAACCATTCGTCTGTCCGCCTTAGCCAATCCCGTAAGGCGGCGTAATCGTCCGCTCATGTCACGCCAACGCGCGATCGATTTTCCTGCGAAAGAACGTCGGGTGACGCCGCTAAAATCTACGCAAAAAACTTCGTTCGTGTGTGGTCCGGCGATTTCTGTCATCCTGCGGCAATGATAGATTCCGGTCCCCTGGCGGCAATATTCCACGATCACTCATCCTTTGTGTGTTAGTCGCAAGATGTTAAATCTTCTGTACTTAAGAACCACGAGACGCTATCAGCAAGCCGCGTGCCATTTGAGTCAGACACAAAAATGCGATGCCTGGGCAATTTAGGGAATTTTGTCCTGCCGGTTGAATGGCGGACAAACGACCGGCATGAAATTTCGTTGACCGCGCGCTCCCGTCTGGCCATCGCGGTTGCGCCAAGCTGGGGGGGCGCTTCTCTCGCAATACTCGTCCAAAAATGACGAGGGGCTGACGTGAGCGCTCCCTTGTTCGAGAGCAAGGCAGACGGACGTCAAAGCGGGTTGGGTCCCGAGTGTCTGCGGATGGCACTATCAGTGGGTGGACGCAGCCCGAGGACCCACGTCGAACTCATCGCCGGAAGGGCGACGAGTCACTATGGAAGAATCGTGTACTTCAGAGCAAGGCGTGGCGCGTTTTCAGCCATTTTTCAAGCCGCTTGGCTGTTGTAAATCCGTTTGGGAAATGTGAATTGCGCGGAACCATTGCCGAAACTCTGAGGAATTCAAACCGGTCCGCTTGCGGAACATGCGGGATAAATATTGCAGGATGTGAAATCCGACCTCCGTGGATACCGCCGCGACCGACAGCGACTTGGTACGGCGCAGAAACACCGTTCCAGCACTCGCCGCACGCCGTACCGCTCGTTCTCGCACCGTCCCACTGAAAAGGAACGCGAAAAAGGGAGCAGCCGAATTCGCCGATTTTCTATTAATGAAGGCGATTTGAGCTGCGAAGGCCTGTTCATTCGAGCGAGATTAGCAGGTCACCTGTCTCGACTTGAGATCCTGCCTTGACGAAAACGTCGGCAACTTTGGCGTCGCGGTCGGCGGCAATCGTCGTCTGCATTTTCATGGCTTCGATGATGAGCAGCTTTTGTCCTTCGCGGACGGAATCGCCGGGTTGGACGGCCAGCATGACCACCATACCCGGCATTCCGGCCGCAATATGGTTGGAGTTATTGGGGTCGGCCTTTTCGGCGTGCTGTGCATCCGCTTCCAAGGAATGGTCCAAGATACTCACCGAGCGGGGAATGCCGTTCAATTCGAAAAAGACATGCCGGCGCCCGTCGGGATGCGGCTCGCCGACTCCGATGTATCTGATGATGAGCGTCTTGCCCGGTTCGATCTCAACAGCGACCTCCTCCGTCGTCTCTTGACCATAGAAAAAGACCGGTGTCGGCAGACAGCTCGTGTCGGAATACGTATCCTGATGCTCGATAAATTGCCGATAAACTTCCGGATAAAGCAGGGAGGTGACGACCTCTTGCTGCGATGGCTCTCGGTCGAAGAGTTTCTCAAGCTCGGCGGCGGTTGCCTTCATGTCCGCCGGCGGCAAGCTGGCGCCAGGGCGGCCGCGTAGCGGCTTTTCTCCGCGAAGGATTCGGCGTTGGACCGGCTTGGGGAAACCGCCCACGGGGTGCCCCATGCGTCCGGCCATGAGATCCACGACGGACGCCGGGAAGGCCAGATCGCGTTTGCTTTTCAAGACATCGTCGACCGTCAAATCATTGGCAACCATGAATAGGGCCATGTCACCGACCGCCTTCGACGTGGGGGTGACCTTCACGATGTCGCCGAACATGCGATTGACTTCGGCATACACATGGCAGACTTCGCGCCACTGGTCGGCCAGTCCCAACGCCCGCGCCTGTTCATAAAGGTTTGTGTATTGCCCGCCGGGCATCTCGTGGTCGTAAAGATCGGCCGTGGCGGGAAGAGCAACACTCTCGAACGGGGTGTAGAATTGGCGTGCTACACGCCAGTATTCGGCGATTTGGTCAAGCGGCTCGGCAGCCAGCCCCGTGTCGCGAGGTGTGAATCGCAGCGCCTCGGCCAGCGTATTCATGTTCGGCTGTGAGGTGCCTCCGGACAATGAAGCCATGGCGGCGTCGACAATGTCCACCTTCGCCTCGGCCGCCTTGACAATTGCCCCGACCTGGGTGCCGGCCGTGTCGTGCGTGTGGAAGTGAATCGGTATACCAATCTCCTGCTTCAGCGCTTTAACGAGTCGTTCCGCCGCGTACGGCTTGCACAGTCCAGCCATATCCTTGATTGCCAAGATGTGTGCGCCCATCGATTCGAGCTGCTTTGCCATTTCGACGTAGTACTTCAGGTCGTACTTGGGGCGCGACTCATCGAGGATATCGCCGGTGTAGCAGATGGCCGCCTCGCAGATCGCGCCGGTCTTGAGCACTGCGTCCATGGCGACGCGCATGTTCGGCAGCGAATTCAGCGCATCAAAAATGCGAAACACGTCGATGCCCGCATCGGCGGCCTCGCGCACGAAGGACTTCACGACATTGTCGGGATAGTTCGTGTAACCAACGGCGTTGGACGCACGCAGCAGCATCTGCAGTAGCGTGTTCGGCAAGCGCTCCCGGAGTTGCGTCAATCGTTGCCAGGGACATTCTTTCAAGAATCGCATCGAAACGTCGAAGGTGGCTCCACCCCACATTTCCAAGGAAAACAAATCGGGACAAAGGCGTGCATAAGCGTCCGCGATTTCCAGCAAATCAAAAGTCCGGAACCGTGTCGCCAGCAGCGATTGATGCGCGTCGCGAAATGTCGTATCGGTGATCAACAGCGGCTTATGACGGAGAATCCATTGAGCAAATTCCTCCGGCCCCAGTTGCTTGAGCCGCTGCCGCATGCCGTCAGGAATCGGGGCGGAATGGTCAACGTGCGGGACCGGCGCCGGTTCGCGGCGTTCGGCTTTCGGGCGGCCTTTGACCAGCGGATGGCCGTTGACGTTTACGTCGGCGATGTAGCTCAATAGCTTCGTCGCACGATCCTTGCGTTCCGGCAAGTCGAACAATTCGGGGGTGTCGTCGATGAACCGGGTCGTGCAGTTGCCGGCTAGGAACACAGGGTGTGTGATGAGTTTGAGCAAAAACGGGACATTCGATTTGACGCCGCGAATCCGAAACTCCTGCAAGCATCGTTCCATGCGCGACGCCGCGTCGACAAAGCGGCGCCCCCGCGCGGTGACCTTGACGAGCAGTGAATCGTAAAACGGATTCACGATTGCCCCTGAAAACGCGCTTCCGGCGTCCAGGCGTATGCCCATTCCGCTGGCTGAGCGATAATGCGTTACCCGGCCATAGTCGGGAAGAAAATTGTTCGCCGGGTCCTCGGTGGTGACGCGGCATTGAATCGCAAATCCGTTGGTCGCGACGGTGTCCTGTGACGGCAGGTTGATCTCTTCATCACCGAGCGACGCTCCCTGCGCAATCAGGATCTGCGTCTTGACGATATCAATGCCGGTCACTTCTTCGGTCACCGTATGCTCCACCTGGATGCGCGGGTTGACCTCGATGAAATAGAATTCGTTGGTGTCGCGATCCACCAAAAACTCAACTGTTCCGGCATTTTCATAATTTACCTGTTTGCCGATTTTGATGGCCGCTTCACAGATCTGCTGCCGCACCGCGGGATCAAGATTGGGGGCCGGGGCGATCTCCACGACCTTTTGATGCCGACGCTGCACTGAGCAATCACGTTCGAAGATGTGGAGCAGGTTCCCGTGTTTATCGCCTAAGAGTTGAACTTCGATGTGCCGTGCCTGCGTGATGTACTTTTCAACAAACACGTCCGCGCTGCCGAAGGCCGTCAACGCCTCGCGCTGCGCCTGTTCAAATGCACTCGCGAAATCTTCGGGCCGCTTGACGACGCGCATGCCGCGGCCCCCGCCCCCCATGGCGGCCTTGAGAATGACGGGATAGCCGATCTTGGCGGCAACGCTCTCGCCGGTTTTGGCGGTAGAGATCGCATCTTCGGTCCCCTGCAGAATTGGCACCTTGGCTTTTTGCGCGATTCGCCGAGCTGCCGTCTTGTCTCCCAGTTTTTCCAGTGCGGCGACGGTGGGTCCCACGAAAATGATCCCGGCCTCGTTGCAGGCCCGCGCAAATCCTGCATTTTCAGAGAGGAAACCATAACCAGGATGGATTGCGTCGATCTCGTGTTGTTTTGCAATGTCGATGATGGAGTCGACATCCAAGTAGCTGCGGATTGGCTCGCCGGCCGCTCCGATTTGATACGCTTCGTCAGCCTTGAATCGGTGCAGCGAAAAGCGATCTTCATGCGTGTAAATCGCCACTGTACGGATGCCCAGTTCGTGGGTGCTGCGAAAGACGCGAATAGCGATTTCGCTGCGATTGGCGACCAGTAATCGTTTGATGTTCTGCATTGATGTCCTAGCTTTTCAGTCGTTGCTTTCCCTAGTCGACGATCCTGCCGCAACGGGAACACGGGATCATCGCCTTTTGACGTTCATCTGACAAGAACCGGGCCAAATTATTGCGATTGATGACAATAAATTAACACCATCGCGCCGCTTGCATCGACGACCGGCGACGAAAATGACGGACAAGGCGTCAAGTCCGGTGAAGATCGCGAGGAAGTCAAGCTCAACTGGCGAAACCCGGTGTCGCCCGCGTGCGTCCGCGTTCTTGACTAATCGACATCTCACCGTCTGCGGAGTCCGTCTCGGCGATTCCCCATCGGTCCAACCCAAGCAGTTTGCGACCCAGTGGGGTGAGAGACGCGGTTGTCCCGTGGATCCGCTCCCAGTCGCGCGGGTCACCGGGAAAAGGATTGCCTTCGGGAGCACGGCGGTGCAGCCAAGCATTGATCCGCCATTGCCGGGCCGTCTCGTTGTTCTCCTGGGCCGGCGACATGGAGATGTATTGTGCCATTCGCGGCCGATCGGAATTATTTCCAGAGACACCATGCGGCAGCAAGCTGTTCCAAATCAGCAGGTCCCCCGCTTTGACGTCCACATTTGTCACCGTCAACCCGGTCAGGTCAGGGCGGTGCGGATCGCGGTCGGCAGGCTGAGACTTGATCCAATCCTTAAGCCGTCTGGGCATTCCCGCCACACATTGAAATCCCCCTTGGCCCGGCGGCGTGTCGGTCAATGCGAGCACGCCCTGCACGTCGAATGGCAGCGGATCAAGCGACGTATCAATGTCCCAATGGATAAAGCCGTGGAACTCGAATCCCGGTCGGTTGGGGACATTCAAGTTCACCCGATCGATTGTGACCCATAGCTGTTCCGCGTTCCAGATGTCGGCGAACGCCCCGTAAATGCGCGGCAGTTGGCGGTTGGCCCATAAGGTGGGGTGATGGTACATCTCAACCATCCCGGACCCGTTAAGCTCCGGCATGCCGTTTGCTCGCTCCGGCATGCGATACCATGTCTCCGGATCGTCCGGATCCATCTCCTGGAATTCCCAGATGGCGTCCACGACGGCCTGCAAATTCTCCGGCGGTGCCGCCGCAGGGACGATCACATAACCCCACTCATGCCAGAATTCCAGATCGGCGGACGTCAAAACTCGCATCGGTAGTAACTCCATGAATTTGGCCAGCAGACTCCACGATAGTGTAACGCGCCCGGTCCGCTGATACATTGCCAAGCAACAACGAACGCGGCGCGAGTCAGTCCGGTCGTTGCGTCTGTTTGTCCGGTTCTGGTACGCTGAGCATTTACGTTGCCGACAAGTCCCCAGGTTTCATCCGCGCAAGGCGGAATTTTTGACGATTCAAATCCTGGCTGTCGAGTCACCGTTCGGCCGGAGGGCAAACACCATGCGTACGTATTTTTGCATCGTTGCCGTTGTCGTTGGCTTCTTGACGACGTCGCTGAATACAGCGTGCGAGGGGGCGGATCCGGGCAAGCCGGGACCGTATTCGGTCGGCGTGCGGACAGAAGTGTTCGTCGATGAGAAACGTGAATGCGCCATCACGGGCAAGCCGCGCACTCTCGTCACGGAGATCTGGTATCCGGTGGCCGAGCAATCGGACGAGCAACCGCTCAATAAATTCAGCGATTTCTGGGGTCGGCCGGAAGGAATTGCCGCCGGCAGATTGGTCATCGGGCGGTTCGGGGGCGATTTCGACAAAGTCGAAACGACGTTCAAAAACGTCGCCCGCCGGAACGCCCGCATCCGCGATGGAGCCTTCCCCCTCCTGGTGTTTTCGCACGGCAATGGCGGATTTCGGCATCAGAATACGTTCCAAGCCGAGTATCTGGCCTCGCATGGGTACATCGTGGCTGCGGCGGACCACACGGGAAATGCAGCCGTCACAGTACTTCCCGACCAAATCGTGCCGTACACGTCCGACACGCGCCAACCCGAGCGCCGCGACGACCGCCCGCACGACGTGTCGTTTCTCATTTCCCGCTTAAGTCAGCTGAACCATTCTGAGGATCACTGGCTGCACGGCCACGTCGCGGATGGCCAATGCGGAGCATTCGGGCATTCCTTCGGCGGGTTTACAGTCTGTCGCGCAGCGGAGCTTGATTCGCGAATCAAGGCCATTCTCCCCATGACGTTGACCGACGCCGTGCGCGACGACGACGAGGGGAACGCCTGCAAGATTCCGCTGCTGCTTGTCTTGGGAGACACCGATCGAACCGTGGGAGATGCCGGAAACGCGCGCAGCATGGCCTACTTCGACCAGGCCGCCCGGCCCAAGTATTTGCTGAACTTTAAAAAGGCCGGGCACTACACATTTACGGAAATGCCGCAGATCAATCCCCAATGGGGCGACGGGGTCGGAGTCGAAAAAGGCAAGGAGGGCCAACCGGACTTTCAGTTTTCCGACGCCGTCGAAGATCAGCGAATCACGAACGAATATTCCGCGGCCTTCTTCGACACGTTTCTCAAGAACTCCGCGACAGCCAAAGCATTTCTGGACCGGGGCCTCGATTCGGATGAGCTGGACTATCAACGCGAGTAGTTTTTCGCCGGTCAAACACATACCGAGGCTCTGATGACGCAGCCGGTAAGCACACGTTGTCGATACCCAACGGTCGGACCTTGCCGAAGCCGGAGTTGGCAATTGAGACCTGTAGGGATCATCACCCATTTTGCTTTCACTTCACAGTGAACCAAAATCATCCCGCGGAAAACTGAGTGCGCGCGATCAACGAATCGTCACGATTCATCGCGTGCCCCCTCGTGTTGCCCGGTGATCATGAAGCTTGCCGATAGCCGCGCAACTTTGCGTTAATCAGGTTTCGAAAAGTCGGCGATGATCACCGTGATGTTGTCTTTTCCCCCGCGATCAAGCGCGCGGGCGATCAATGCGTTGCATAAACCCCTCGGTTCGACCATGTCCCGGAAAAGCTCGATCAACTCCCCTTCGGGCACAACGTCGGACAGGCCGTCAGTACACAACAGCATTCGGTCATTGTGTTGCAGTTCAAAGTGCCCGACATCGAGCGCGGCTTCGTCACCCTGACTGTCCAGCGCGTTTGTCAAAATATGCCGGTATTTCTGGGCTTCCTCGGTAGCAACCCCTGCCTCTTCAAACGCCTGCCCGATGGTGTGGTCAAGGGTCAACTGTTGCAACGTCCCGTCTCGGTAAACATAGGCCCGCGAGTCACCAATGTGAGCAATGATGGCATCCCAGCCCACCACATAGACCGACGTCCAGGTGGTTGCCATGCCGCGCGTGTTCGGATTGGCGTTAGAAAACTCTACCAGCTTCTTCTGCATCTTCGATGCATAGGCGTTGAGGCGTTCCTCAAATTGGTGATCGGAAAGGTTGTGAAACTTCATCACCCAACTGCCGGCTTGAGCGGATAGATCCCACGCCTCTTCCATCACGATGCGACTGGCCAATTCGCCGGCTACGGCGCCCCCCAGCCCATCCGTCACAACGAACGCGTAGGCTTCATCTCGAATTGCAGAGAAGTGTTCACGCGGCAAATTGGTCGACAATAAATTCTGCGACCGGTAGCGGTGGACGACTGCGAAGTGATCCTCGTTGTTACTACGGACCTTTCCCGCGTCACTCGCGGCCGCGAAGCGCACGTTCGCCGGCGGTTTCTGATTTACAAAAAACTTCGACGCGAAGTCGTCGGCTTTGGCAAAAGGCTTTGTGTCTTCCAATTCGTCAGACATAAGTCTATTCACTCCGGATGCGACCAGTTATTGTGGTCACACAAAAGAAGATCCCGGGACGGTATGTACGATTCGTCCCGAACTCAGCGTGCATCGATTGTGAAACGAAAATCATTGGCGAAACAGGCAAATCCATCGCAAGAAAATGGTTGCCTCCGTTCTGCTGCCGTCTTACCGCCCAATCGCGCCCTCAATTCATGACGATCTTCTCATGCCGCTAACGGCGGTCCAATGTGCGACCATTGTGCTCTGTTTCAATTCAAGCCAACCTACGGTGTATCGCTCATTACGAATTCCAAGCGACCGCCTTCTTTGATCTCGCGGTGCGCGATCCACCATCGGTCGAGGGGTTTGCCATTGAGTTCCACCCGTTGCACATAGAATCGCTCGGGTGCATAGTTCCTGGCGATGATCTCCAGCGGCTGATCGCCGCCGGTCTGCAAGACGGCCCGCTGCCAGAGCGGGCCGCCGAGTTCGTAGCGGTCTGTGCCGACAACCGGATAGAACCCGAGAGAACTGAACACGTACCAGGCGGAGAGAGTTCCGCCGTCGTCGTTGCCATCCAGGCCATCGGGGCCATCGCCATGCTTGTTCTTCAGAATCCACCGCACCCACTTCTGCGTCAAGTCGGGACGTCCGGCCGCATTGAACAAGTAGACGGCGTGAATATCCGGTTGATTGCCCTGCCAGTAATATCCGTTCGGCAGCGCGCCGACTCGCGGGATCGAACCTGCGAAAAATGCCTCAAGTTCCTCGACAAATTTCTCACGGCTCGGGAATAGCGAGACCAATCCGGCGGCATCGTGTGAAACCGCCCACCGCCATTGCAGCGCGCTCCCCTCGACGTAGTCGTCGGTGAATTTTTTGCCGAAATCGAGGTACGTGAGCAGTAGCGGCTCTAGCGGCGTGGAAAACTCGCCTTGCGTGTCGCGCGGTTGAAAGTACTGAGTTTCGGGATTCCACACGTTGCGATAGTTTTGTGCGCGCTTTTCGAATTGTGCGGCGTCTTCGCCGTAACCCAGCGCCGCTGCCAGTCGAGCGATGGCCGCGTCACTCGTCGCATATTCCAGAGTTTTGGCAACGGCGCCGCTCATCGTATCGGACGGGCAATACCCGAACTTAACGTAGTCGGCAATCCCGCGGCGTCCAGAGTAGGGTGCCCGGCGCGGAGCAGGTTCCAGTGCCGCTTTGCGCATTGCTCGGTAAGCCGTCTCGACGTCAAAATCGCGAATTCCTTTGAGGTAAGCGTCCGTGATCGCAATCTCGGCCGGCGCACCGAACATGGAATTCGTATAGCCGGCGCCCGATGGCCAACGGGGAAGACTGCCCCCCTGCTCCGCCATCTTGACCAACGAGACCAGCATGTCCCGATGACGCCGGGGAGTGAGCAACGTGAACAATGGATGCGTTGTGCGAAACGTGTCCCACAACGACATATCGGTGTAATACTCAAAATTGTCGGTCTGATGGACCTTCTTATCGAAACCCAGATACTCGCCATTCACGTCGTTGAAGACGGTCGGCATCATCATCGAGTGATACAGTGCCGTGTAGAAAATCTCCCGATCCGTCTCTGTTCCTCCTTCGACGAGTGCCGTCGAAAGCAACTCATCCCACTCGTCGGCGGCGGCGGCACGAACGTCGTCGAAACTCTGTTTTCCCAATTCTTGGTCCAAGTTCTCGCGGGCGTTTTCAATACTGACGTGCGACAGCGCAATAGCGACTTCGATGGATTGTTTCTCCGCCGCTGGCGGGAAGAGGAATCCCACACCGACGTCATCACCGGCGACGTCGGTCTGATCTTCAGCAACCGTTTTGCCCGACCAATTCATTACGCGCGTCCATGGTTGGCGGAACCGAGCCACGAAATAGACTTGCAGACCGCCGTAACGCCCCGAGAACGAACCGAACGTCCTGGCGGTGCCGGTCATCTCCTGGGCAGCAGGGAGCAGATGCAGTTCACAGGCTTCGCTCCGACCGCGCCCCAGCGCACTGCCCACATCGATTGATAGACGCGGGGTCGCGCCCGCGGGAAACGTGTAGCGGTGCAATCCCACTCGACGAGTCGCCGTAAGCTCCACTTCGACATCGATGTCGGTGAACCTGACTGCCTAATAAGCGGGGGATGCCGCTTCTTGCGAATGGTCGAGTGTGGCTTGCGGGTTTCGAAGAAGATCTGGGGAGAGGGACGCGCTCACGCCGGGCATGACTCGAAAATGCCCCCCGTCGACTGCTCCGGTCCCACACAGTCGCGTGTGGCTGAAGCCCAAAATCGCCGAGTCGTGATAATAATAGCCGGACATGTTCGTGGCTGTCGCCCCGGATGCGGATATTGTGTCGGGGCTTAGCCGCACCATCCCGAACGGAACGGTTGCGCCGGGAGGATTGTTACCGCAGACGTATCGGTTGCCGCCGGTACTGATAAAGGGGTCGACCGATTGGATCGGCCGGAACGGCCGGGGGGCGTCGGCGCGTGTTATCGTTGTGAAAAAGCTAAGCAATAGCACGAATGTGGCGAATCGCGACATCATTATAGTCATGGCGTGTGGTGTGGGACCTCACTGGTGGATGATTCACGGGCATGTGTGGGTTGCCATCGAATATCGTACCACGCCAAAGCGGCGAACACACGTCGGACATAGTTCTCAACGGACGAGCTGCGCCACCGACAACAGGGAATGGGCATATTCGTCCGCCCTCGTTTACCAGAAAGGGGCCGGGCAGTATTGGGTGACCAGGGCGAAATACCGGACTGGTGAGTACCGGAGCCGCATTGCTCTACACCGCTCTTTTCTCAACCGCCGGACAGACTCGGCTGGGGACCGCTGACCACAGCTTGAATTCTTTGGTTTGCAATGGTCGACATTACGAAACACATCTCCACGCACGGTGTTCGGATCGTCCCGGTTTCTTGGGGCCATGCGGTGGTCAACGAATCGAGCGTTTTTTATCCGCGCCTTTTACGTGGACATCACGACGGCGGAACGTTCGGCATCAAGCAAAAATCGACTCGATCGGCGTTCCTTGGGCGATCGGCAAGGGCCGATCAAGACGATCGTATACCTGGGTCTCCGGTTCGATTCCCAACAAGGCATACATCGTCGCGGCAACGTCGCCCGGAGTGACCGGATCACGGTCCGGGTAGGCGCCCCGTTTATCGGACGCGCCGTGAATGGCGCCGCCGCGAACGCCCCCGCCGGCCATCAGGACCGTATAACAAAACGGCCAATGATCGCGGCTGATATTCTGATTGATCTTTGGCGACCGTCCGAATTCACCCATCCAGACCACGAGCGTTTCATCCAACAACCCCCGCTCTTCCAGATCGAGAAGCAAGGCCGGCAACGTCTGATCCGTGATCGGCAGATGGAACTTTGGAAGAATCTTATACATCCGCGTGTTGTTGAAGCCGTGTGTATCCCAGCCTCCGCTGGTCGTACTCTGCCCGCCAATCCCCTTGGAGAAGTAGACGTTGACAAACTTGACGCCTGCTTCGACCAGTCGCCGCGCGAGCAGGCAGCCTTGTCCATACGTCGTGCGGCCGTAGCGCTCGCGAGTCTGATCCGACTCCTTGGTGAGGTCGAACGCTTCCTGGACGCGAGTCGAAGTGAGCATCGACAGCGTCTTCTCATAGTAGTCGTCCATACCGCGCGCCTCGGCGGATGATTCCCAGAGCTGCGACTGTCGATTCAAGAGATGCTGGATTTCTCGCCGGCTGGTCAGACGATCGTACGAGAGATTCGAAGGCAAGCTCAGTTCGGGCAGTTTGAAATTTGGGTCGTTGGGGTCCTCGGTTATCAGGAGCGGATCGTGTTTCTTTCCGAGAAAGCTGGCATTTTGCCCCGGAGTGGTCGAGCCGTCGGCAATGACGTACGGATAAGAAACAAACGTCGGCATTCCTTGACTCGTCGGCGCGACTTGATCGACGACCGAGCCAAACGCTGGATATAAATCGGGCAACTGCCGCAGCCGCTGGTCATCGAGCGGCGGCGCGACGCCCGTCAACGCATGATAACCCGCTGAATTGTGATTCTTCATGGTGTGGTGAACCGAGCGGATGAGCGCGACGCGATCCATCACCTTCGCGGTCTCCGGCAGATTTTCACACGTGATCAGTCCCGGAACAGACGTCTGGATTGTGGAGAACTTGCTGCGAATCCCATCCGGTGCGTGCGGTTTCATGTCGAACAGGTCGATGTGGCTCGGCCCGCCGAACTGAAACAAGAAAATCACCGACTTGGCGCGCGCCGACCGTGAAGAATCCGGTTGCCCCCCGTTCGATGCGGCGAGCAACTTCGGCATCGTCAGCCCCAAAAATCCGGCGCCGCCGACTTTCAATAGGTCCCGCCGAAACAGCCCGGTGTCGTGTAACTGCGGTTGATTCATAAGCTTTTGGATTGACTCAGTGTCGTAAAAGAAACTCATTTGAATTCAGCAGCGCCCAAAGCAGGTCTTCCGATGCTTGGCGGGGATCCCGCCCCTGTTGAAAATAATTCTGCGCCGCTTCAAGTTCTTCCGGCGCGGGTGCGCGCGTCAACGTCGACCAGAATAGTTCGTCGATCAATTCCTCCGATGACATCCCCGAATGAACCAACTCTTCCAATCGATTCTGACGACCGGCCAACATCTCATTGATCAGCGGCCCGCTTACCATCTGAAACGTTTGGCTCAATGTGACCTCGTCGGAGCGTTCACATTCACAGGTCTGCAGTCTTTGCGGCTTACCGAATGTAACCAGGAACTGGTCCCCCAGGCTCGGTTTTCGATCCCGCGGCCGAATCGCCCGCACGCCGGGCAGCTCCGAGGCACGGATCCCCGCTGGATACCCGTTGAAGGAAACCGGTTCGCCGGTCACTTGCGCAATCGCATCCAGGATTTGCTCGGCTGTTAACCGGCGTACGATCGGGTACGCAAAGTTCTCAATTTCCGCCGTCTCAACCGGTCCATCCTTCAATGAGGCCTGATAAACATGGGAATTCATGATCGTGCGGATCATTCGTTGGGTGTCGAAACCGCTATTAATGAAATGATCCGTTAATGCCTTCAGGACTTCGGAAGTAGCAGGCGGATTGGTGAT
>CALFYU010000668.1 GCA_937952455.1 uncultured Planctomycetaceae bacterium | reverse complement strand
AATCCGGATCCTATTCCGCTGGGGACCTCGATGGGGTCCAGCGCCAACGAGTAGGCGACTTGATCGATCGTCGTAATGTGGACGACAGAGGGGGCGGTTCGTTCAAAGATGCCGATCGTGGCCTGTTCATCAGCCGCCAGATCGCCGCGCGGCGCGATGCCCCTCGGCGTCGCGTCGGGATTAAGGATCGGCGTCGGGACGCTTCCGGAAAACCGCCAAATGGCAAACGCCGCGAGCACGATCAATATTAAGACCGGCCACCTCACGCCGCCGCGCTGTCGATGCGCCCGCCGCGAAAGTTTTTCATCAGTCGACATGATTGACTTCTCCGAGACCAACTAAAGTATCGCCGCACAGCTCGGACTTGGTGCGTGCTTGAATCGGAAAATATTGGATCCAATTCGCTGTGGAGATTGATTAACGAGGTTCGGGCTCGATGGTGGAGACTCCACTGGTATTATGCGGAGTTGACCGCTGATTGACCAGTCGCCTCAGCTGCCCAGCGAGGTCTTTCCGCGAACTCAGTCGCCACTTGAAATCTTGCTATGGGGCCGGACACTCCGAGTTTTGAATTCACCGCGAATGCGCTATCGCCGCTCAATCAACCGGGATACAATCCGTTCTAACGATTCCTCGGATCCTTGTACTCTACGAAGTCGTTTTCAAGGAGAATCGAATGCTCCGCCTGCAGCGCTCGACCGCGGGACTCTCTCTGATCTCGCGACGCGGATTTCTCCATGCGGGAGCACTCGCGGTCGGCGGATTGACATTAGCTGACGTCTTGCGATCACGGGCAGCGGAATCTGCTTCGCGCCCGAAATCGGCGATCTTGATCTTCCTCTCCGGCGGGCCGTCGCACGTCGACATGTACGACATGAAGCCCTTGGCGCCTGCGGAATATCGCGGCGAATTCGTTCCCATCGCGACGAACGTGCCGGGAATCGACATCTGTGAATTGATGCCCATGCAGGCGCGTATCGCGGATAAGTTTACGATCGTCCGTGCCTACCAAGGGGGACATCTGCATACCGGCAACGAGTTCTTTAGCGGTTATCCCTGGCAGGAGTCTCCCCGGGTGTCGCTTCCCAATGAAGCCCGCCGCCCGGCATTCGGCTCGGTCGTCAGCCGTGTGCGACAACCGGCCGCGCCCATTCCTCCTTACGTGAGTATACGCGGGCAATTTCACTGGGAGCGCCCCTACTATCTGGGACACGAATACGAACCGTTTCGCATCGCCGAGAACAGCGGAAATATCGGGAATGAAAGCCTCGCCAACATGTCGCGCCCCAAGGAGGTCACGGGGCAACGGATGGGGACGCGGCGGGAACTGCTGGAAGCACTGGATGATTGCCGGCGAGAGATGGACTTGGCAGCGTCAGGGAGCGCGGTGGACGCGTTTCAGCGCCGGGCGTTGGAGATCGTTGCATCCGGAAATGTGCGGGACGCCTTTGATATCGATCAGGAGCCGAAACCGTTGCGGAACCGCTACGGCGAAGGGATGCCGAATTTCGGGCAGGATCCTTGGAAGTGGCTGCTGCAGGCACGGCGATTGGTCGAGGCGGGCGTAGCGGTGGTCACGGTCTGCACGTACGGCTGGGACACACACCGCGCGAACTTTCAAACGTTGCGCGAGTTGGTACCGGCGTTGGACCGCGCGGTGCATGCGCTGGTCACGGACCTCGACGAGCGGGGAATGTTGGACGACGTGGCCATTATGTTGGGAGGGGAGTTCGGACGCACGACGCGGATCGGCGATCTGTCTCCCGATGGGCGCGGCCATTGGCCTGAGGCCGGTTTTCTGTGGCTGGCGGGAGGCGGTCTGCGGACCGGCCAGATCATCGGCGAAACCGACGACCGCGGCGAGCGGGTCATCGGCAGTCCGATTCGCATGCAAAACGTGATGGCGGCGCTGTACCAGACGTTGGGGGTTGATCCGGGACTGACGTTTCCGGATCACAACGGTCGTCCGCAATATGTGCTGGAGGACCGCGAACCGCTGGCCGGATTGGCGTGACGCCTGCTTGAGCGAGATTCCTCGATTGAAGATTCGGCGGCACAGCTTCGCTCATCCGGATGAATGCTTGAATCCCGTCGTAACGGAGGATTCACATATGGCGGGCGCTAGCATCGTGCAGCGGCCTATTCTAGGATGGGGGCTGCAAACAGTCCCCCCTCTCCCTTCGGGAGAGGGACCGGGGGTGAGGGCCCGACTGACCAAAACGTGATCCCAATGTCGCTCCTAACACCGGTTCGATGACACAGATTGGACGTCAAACGTAGCTCGCCCCTCGCCCCAATCCTCCCCCGCGGGGAAAGGGGGACTCAGGTGTCCCAGCGATCCTCAAGTGAAGCCCGATTCTTAACCGGAAATGATCGAGATTTTTGCCGCCGCCCCTCCGCCCGAGCCGTGGTTATTCACGTTTTTTGAACATGCGCCGTTGTGGATGCGGATGGCCGTAACGTTCGCCGCCGGGGTGATCGTGGGTCGGGGTTTGACCGCATGGTTTATGCGAATGGATCTTCCGGAGGGGATTTGGACACCGAGTGAGGAAGGGTCTCCCCAACTGGTTGCCCGCGACCGCGCCACGCTGGCGGTGGAATTGGTCACGGGAGCATTGTTTGCCGGCCTGGTCTATTTCGTAATCGATTTGCGATGCCAGTCGACACCCGAAGAGGGCTCCGGATTCTACATTCACTGGCGGCTGCTGTTTCAGTTCGCGCTGTTGACGTTTCTCATGGCGGCCACGGTCGTTGACCTGGAACTGTATCTGATCCCGGATGCAATCACGGTCACCGGCGCGGTGGTGGGAGTGGTGATGGCGACCGCGGTCGGCCATCTGCAGTTGATTCCGCTGTGGGTGGATTGGAATCAGGCAATTCCGGGATTGGCGGGGCCCTATATTCCGGCGTGGATGCCGGCGCATCCGCACCTGCACGCGCTGGCCTGGAGCTTGACCGGGTTGGTTGTGGGTCCGGGAATGACCTGGCTGGTCCGCTTCGTGGCCTCCTGGCTGATGGGGCAAGAGGCGCTGGGGTTCGGCGACGTCACGCTGATGGGGATGATCGGCAGCTACGTAGGATGGCAGGCAATCGTGTTTGTATTCGCCCTGGCGCCACTCTGCGGCATCGTGGTGGGCCTGACCGTCCGCATGCTAACCGGTCGAACCTATGTTCCTTATGGGCCCTATTTGAGCCTGTCGGCAGTCATTGTGCTCTTCTGTTGGAAGTGGCTGTGGACACCGACCCGCGCGATTTTTGGCGACATCGTGACGCTAGCGATCCTGGGGGGGACGTCCCTGGTGGCGCTGGTCCTGCTGCTGGGTTTGTCGCGGCTGTATTGGATGATCCCTATCGACCGGTCACGCCGGGAACGGCCGTTGGAACCCGATCCTCAGTCGTTGGACGAATTGAGCGATACGGACGAACTGCCTGCCGATAACGCGAGCGAGAATGAACTGCAGCCAGCGGAGGAATCGAACGAAGACGAGCGCTTGTCGGCGGACGAGTGACGCCTCTCGCTTCTTACTGACCGAGACTCAAATGCGGTCGGTCTTCCGCGGCCGGCGTTTGGGGCGGCAGCAGTCAGCGCATTTGCCGTAGACTTCCAGGCGGTGTGCCGAAACACGAAATCCGTTTTGCTCAGCCACGCGCTCCAAAATGTCATTGAGGGAATCGTCGACGAATTCAATCAACGTGCCGCATTCTTTGCAAATCAGGTGGTCGTGCTGCGGATAGCCGTAGTCGTGTTCGTAGACTTCGCGGTCGTTGGGCCGCGCGACAGGGCGGAGCAATCCCGATTCGACTAACAGCGAGATCATCCGATAAACCGTGGACCGGCTGACCCGTTTGCCGTCGGTTCGCTGGCTCAATCGCGAGACCAACTGGTCCACGTCAAAGTGCTCGTGCGACGCAAAGACTTCACGGACAATGGTTTCCCGCTCGGTGGTCAGGCGCATGCCTTTGGTCATTAAGTATTCGCGGAACTTATCTTCCGGGCTAACGGCCACATCGACCGCGGCAAGATCACTCATCGAGACTCCCTCCACGCAACTGGACCAGTGTACGATCGTACTCTGGTTTCACGGACAAAAAGCGCCGCCACGGGGCAATTCCGGCTGGCAGCGGCTCCCCTCAGTAAAGCAGTCTCGTTTCGCCGCGTCAAGACGCCCCCAGGATGGCGTTCAATCAGACACCGCAAATACTGGCCGGGGCTACACTTCGCCGCGATCGATGCGGTCCAGGAGCCGACTCATGGCGATTTCGAACTTCTCGTGACTCTCGTACGTGCCGTCGTCAATCGCCGCCTTGATCTGGGCGATGCGTTCCTGCCGCAGTTCGGACGATTTGCTCAGATCCTCCAGCGCGCGGCCGGCGGCGGAGATTTCCACTTCGTCCTGGGGGGTGACCGGCGTCGCCTGCGAAGGGGCGGAAACCGGCGATGAGATCGCGGGGCGGCTAATGGGGGCGGTACTATTAACGGAGCTGGGACCGGTGACATCCATGTTGATTTCTCCCTGAAACGCGAGAAATGGGGAATCGGTTTTGGGGCGGGATTTCAATCCCTGGCCCGCCTCAAAACGTCTGGGCGGCGCATCATATCTCAGAGTGGGGGAGCGAATCAACCGGGATTGATCGAGTTCGGATTCGTATTGTCAGCGACGAACGAAGCTCATCGGACGATGCCAACGCACCTAAGGTCGTTTACACTTCCGACGACGACCGCTAAAGATCGCATATCTCAAAACAGAAATCGCGCCGATGAACGCTGCCCGGAATCGAGAATACGACGTGATCATAATCGGTGCGGGCGTGCTGGGGGTGTTTCACGCCTACTTCGCCGCTGCGCGCGGATGGCGGGTCTTGCTGTTGGAGCGCGACGACACACCACGGGGGGCATCGGTGCGAAATTTCGGCTGGTGCATTCCCAGCGCTATGCCCCCCGGCGAATGGGCGGAGCGGGGGATTTCCGGACTGCAAATCTATCGCGCGCTGGCGGAATCGGTCGGGATTCCGTTGTGCGAGACCGGTACGCAGTACGTTGCGTCGACGGAACTTGAAGAGGCGGTCTTGCGCGAGTTTGCCGCGTCGGATTCGCACCGCGGACTGCGCCGGGAATTGTTGGACCATGATCACACACGCGCATTGAACCCCGCGCTGCATTCCGAATACGCGCGGGCCAGTCTGTATTTCCCGGATGAAATCCGCATCGAACCGCGGACAATTCTTGCGGATGTGCTGGCGTGGCTGGGTCGTGAATGGGATGTCGACTATCGGCCGCGCACGGTCGCCTGTGGTGCGGAGGTTTTTGGGAACAGTTGTCGCGTTTCCACGTCCGGCGGGGAGGTATTTGAGTCGGAACACGTGATTGTCTGTACGGGGACGGATGTGCGGACGCTGTTTCCCGATATATTCGCGGCTGCTGGTTTGCGGTTCTGTAAGCTGCAGATGATGCGGACGGTTCCGCAATCAAACTGTCGGCTGGCGGCGAATCTGGCGTCGGGTTTGTCGATCCGCCGTTATCGGTCGTTTGAGGCCTGCCCGTCGTGGAACAAACTGGCGGCGCAACCCGTCGAGCCGGGTTATGACGAACGGGGAATCCATTTGTTGCTGGTCCAGGATTTCGCGGGCCGGTTGGTCGTGGGGGATTCGCACCTTTATGGCGACGGGAATTTTGACGAGATGCTGGACGCCGCAACCGAGTCGCTGATTTTGCGCTATGCGGCGCGGATGCTTGAGGGAGTCGACTGGACGATCGACCGGCGGTGGCACGGTGTGTACTCGCTGCTGGATGATCGCGAGCTCTTTGCCGAAACAATCGACGACCGCATTCATCTGATCACGGGAATTGGGGGCAAGGGGATGACCACCGGCCCAGCGGTTGCCCGCGAATCGATCGAACGGATGGCCGCGACTAGGTAGTTACCCTAGCACCAGAACGCGATTAGAATCTGCGGACGTTCGCCTCTGTTTTCCAGGACGGCCAAACCGTCTTATTGCGATTTGCGGTTTGGGTGGATTTCCCAATTGCCACTGCCTAGGGCATCGATCATTCTTGAGGGAGCAGACGCGGTGAAGCCGCCGTTGGATTGGGCCGCCCACCGGTGCGTGCGCTTAGGGTGTCGACCGTTCGGTGTTACCGAATTCGAATAGCCCCCTTTGTCTGTCAATGGCCGGCGCACGACGCTTTGATTTTGCGTGACATCCGCACACTGAGTGCAAGGGAATGCGACTGTCCGGTAAGAATTCCCGCAGGGGTCTAAAGGCAGCGGCGTGAATGAAACATTGACACGCGTGTTTCAACAGGATATCGGCGCGCAGACTCCGGTGAAGGTGGCGGTCTGGCATCGAGATACGCCCGATCCCCGGCCACATGTGCTATTGAATCCCTACGGCGTGATTGGACGTTCGCCGAACTGCGATATTCGATTGCGGGATTCGCAAGTCAGTTTTCGGCATGCCTACTTGCAGATGATCGGGGGGCGCTTGTTTTGCGCCGATCTGGGAAGCCGCTCGGGGACCCGTTGGAGCGACCAGCGGCACCGAGCCGGCTGGCTGATGCCCAACGATCAGGTCTTGATCGGCCCATATCATTTGCAGCTGAACGATGAGACGCCGCTCGACGGAGTTGGAACGACTCAGGTTCCGGCCGATTTCGATCCTCTGGCGATTTATGACGGCCAATTGGGCAAGCTGCCGGACGTGCGTCTGGAGTTCTTGAACGCGGCGGACGACGTCGATTTGCCGCTGCGCCGGATGTTGACATTCGCCGGTAGCGCGCGGGGCTGCAAGCTGCGGTTCGAGGGGGACCGGATCTCGCGCGTGCATTGCAGCCTGCTGTTGACGCCGAGCGGTTTGTGGATCATCGACCTATTGGGCAAGGGGGGCACCAAGGTCAACGGTTCGTTGATCCGCAGTGATCGGCTGAACGACGGCGACATCGTGAAGATCGGTCAATTCCAGATGCGCGTGCACTACGAGGACTCGGGCACAGCGACGGCTGAAGAAGCCGCGTTGCCGCCGGAAACGTCGGTCGAGACAAGTTCCTCGACGGATGAGGAGTTTCCCAAAGCGCCGCAGCGCGTGTCGGCCGGTTCGGACAGCGGATTGGAATTGGCTGATTCCGACACACAATTTGGAAGCCATTGCGGCCGGCTGGTCGACGAATTGATCGTCAATAAGTTGCTGACCCGCGAGCAAGTGGACGAGGTGCTGGCCGAATTCGAAGACCGCATTCCGACGTTCGACGAACTGTCGGATCGATTAGTGGAATTGAAGTTGATTTCGCAATGGCAAGCGGACCAGCTCGCGACGGAGAACCACGGCCCGTTGATTCTGGAAAATCGCTATAAGCTCATCGACCGGTTGGGCTATGGCAGCATGGGCAACGTTTTTCTGGCGTTTGACGAGGCCTTGCAAAGTGACGTCGCGATCAAGATTCCGCACCATTCGCTGCTGGAAAACGAGCGGTTATTCAAACGATTTCGCCGCGAGACGCTCATCAGCGCCAACTTGGTTCACACACACATTGTGCGGGCGTTGAATATCGGCCGGGGGAATCAGTTCGTCGTGTTGGAACTGGTGGACGGGGACGATCTCCGCGATCTGATCGACCGGCAAGGGCTGCAGACGCCGATGATGGCGGTCGACTTTTTGATTCAAGTGGCCGAACCAGTCGACTTTGCTCGCAGTCAAGGGGTCGTGCATCGCGACATCAAGCCTTCGAATATTTTGATTTCGCGCAACGGCACCGCCAAGTTGTTTGACTTCGGGTTGGCCCACTTGGATGAGGAAGCCCTGAGCAAAGGGGTTGCCGGACGCGACGCCGAATTCATCTCGACGCGAAACGGGTTCGCCGTGGGGACGGTGCACTATATGTCACCCGAACAGGCCCGCGAAAGCGACGACGTCGATACGCGGAGCGACATCTACAGTTTGGGATGCACATTCTACGAGATGCTGACGGGCAAGCCGCCCTTTGAAGGGGAGAATCAACACGACATCCTTAAACAGCACGCGTATGATTCGATTTCGCCGATCGAAGGATTGGATTCGGGCCTTACGAAGATCCTCGACGGCATGCTGGTCAAGGATCGCGAACAGCGGATTCAGTCACCGCGTGAGCTAATCGACTTGCTGCAACAATGGCAATCGGATGCGCTGACCGATAGTGAAGAACTTGCCGCCCGAGAAGCCGCCGAACGGGCGCGGATCGCGGACGAAGAGAAAGAACGCCGGCAATTTGCCGAAGAGCGCGACGCCTGGCAACGGGCGGTTGAACAACAGAAGCAGGACTTGGAGCGCGCTCGCGAGGATTTTGAGAACGAACAGCAGCGCCAGCGGGAAGTGTTTGATCAGCGGGCATCGGACTTGGACGCGCGGGAAGGGGAATGGACCGTCAAATCGGCGAAGCTGGACGAGCAACTGGCAGAAGCGGCGCAGATCGAAACACAGCTGACCCAACAGAAGCAGGCATTTGGCGCCGAGCGAGAGAGAATCGACGAAGACTTGTCGAAGATCGCAGCGCAGCAGGCGGAATTGGACCGACGCGCTGCTGAGTTGGACGCCGCTTGTGCCGAGTGTGAGAAGCGCGAGGAGTTATTGGATTCGCAACGTGATGAATTGGCGGAACGCCAGACCGCGTTTGAACATTTGCTGAATGACCATGACGTCGCAACTCAGGAGATCGCACGGGACCGGGACGGGCTTACGAAAAGACAGCAGGAACTGGACCGCTCGTTAGCGGGTGTGCGGGAAGAGCGGGACGAATTGGAGCAGGCTCGAGCCGCGCTGGAAAATCAGCGCGAAGAGTTCCATCGGGAACAGGCCGCGCTTCAACAGGGGTTGGCGGAGTTATCTGCCGAGGCGGACGCGGTCAGCGAACGCCAGTCGCAACTGCTGCAAGTCGAGGCGGAGATTGCCGAACGGAGCGCCGCATTGGAATCCGAGCGGGAGCAATTTGCGGCCGTGAGATCGGATTTGAACGCAGCGCGTGCCGAGTTGGACAGGCTACGCTCGGAGCTGGACGCCGAATTGGCAGCGTATCAGGCGGACGTCGAGCGGCTGCGCAATGACCGTGAGAAATTGGAAGCGCAACGGCGGGAGCAAGAGCAGGCGGCACAGAGTGTCGAACAGGAAGCAAAGCGGGTCGATACGCAGAAACGGCAGTTGGCCGACGAGCGGGCGCAGTTGACATCCGATCGGACCGCGCTTCAGGCGCGGACGGAGAAACTCAAAGCGGCGCTGGCGGCGTGGTTCGACGAGTAACCGGCATTCGCCCCCGCTCGTCTGCGCGAAAAAGAGAGGCGACCGAACGCGGGACTGCTGAGCTAAACGGTGGGTGACTGCCGTTGTGGCGTGAGGGGAGCCGTTCTGGCAGCTTTGGCCAACCGCACGGGGCGGAGGACGTTGCCGGCGTTGAAAAAGCTTTCGTGTTGCAGTTCGACGGCCAGTCCATCGGGATTCCCCAGCGACTCCAATTCGCCGCGGAGCGGAGCCAAATCGGCCTGTTCGGGAACGGCGAGTTCGAAGACCATCAAGACCGGTCCTCCGACCGCTTCACGGACAGCGTAGAGATCGGCGATGTCGATGCTTTCAGCCGCCAAACGGGCGGTGACCTGACGAATCAAGCCCGGTGTATCGTCGCCATTGAGGACGAGGAAAAACCGTTCGGTGGTTGGGGCGGGATGTGCCTCCAAGTCGCCATTGAGACTGGGCGTGCGGACGGTGACGGCAGCCTCAAACGGGCGGGCAACACCGCTGATGTGGTCAACGATGACTTGGGAATCGTAGTGCTCCGGAAAATCGGCCACAAGCACCATCGACAAGACCCCATGCATGGCCGTTTGGCTGGCCTCCTGCATGTCGCCCCCGAGTTCGTGGATCGCTCCGGTAATTGCCGGAAGCACGCCGATGCGATTGTTGGCCACGATCGACAGCAAATATCGCCTTGTCATTGAGTTTCTCCTTCTGTCCTTGGCGGAACACCGAATGTCCGTTGATTTCGGCGAGCGCGTCCTGACGCATCCGCAGCTCGGAATCATATCGAAGTCGAATCCCCGAAATCCATACGGAATCCGTCGACGACTAGATTTTCAATGGAGGTAACTTTGCCACGCGATGTGCCAATCGGACTTCAAGCGATTCAAGGCCCGGCTGATCGGCCGCTTGATCGCGGCAAGTGAAGGGAAAGGTGGTCAGGCTCGCTCACAGCCGGTCAGAAATCGCTCCCGTTTCATTGACGCGCATTGTACCCGTTCTGGGAGCGAAATCCCATTCCGAGGGATTGGGAAAAACCCCGGATGCGACATCGGGAACGGGACGGTGGACAGTCGTCGCAGCGGCGCCAAAGTGCCATGTTGGGCCGTCATGCTCGATGCGCCGTGGAACCCTCCATCGCCACAACAACCAATCATTTAGAGGGTTGCGTCTAACGACCACGATACAATTCCTGCGACGGCCGGGGAGAACTGTACGCATGTATACATGCACCCGGTGTCTGATAGGAGGATTGATGGTCGTTTCGTAGCGGGACAACGTTGGTGCCCGGAGCAGCGTGGGTGGGGATCAATTCTGTGCGATCGACCGACTCACTGGGGGAGCGAATAGGACCCATGGGTGATCCGGCCGGTGCAGAAATGTGGTGTACATCAGACGCCGGGACGGAACGGCGTTGTTCTTGAGTGACGGTAATTGGCAGTTGTGACGTATCCGGATATCTGGGTGTGGCGGCGGTGAGGTTGATTTGTGAGGTGGGGAACATCCCGCCGGGGCCGATGGCCCCTCCCAGGACCAGGGCGGTGCGGCTGGCGGAACGGGACGTTTCTGAGCGGATACCGTCGACTTGCAGGCCAGTCGGGCGGTGGGTTTGGTGGAATTCGGCGGTGGTTCCAGCCGGTTGTTGGGCAGCACGTGGAGGCTCCTCGGCATATGCAACTTGCATGATGGTGCCGGCGGGAGGCGCGACGGGCTGTGCGGTCACCGGCTGACGCACCGTGGAGACGGGGTATTGAGCAGGAGTATCGGTTGCCCTTCGCTTCTCGCGGCCGGGGCCGGCGCGGGTGCGGAGCGAAGCGTCGACGTCAGTGGCGCGTTCCG